>JAFOLN010000339.1 GCA_017419325.1 Clostridia bacterium | reverse complement strand
TCCTCCGTGGAGAAAAGCTGTCTCGGCTCGCACCCGAAAACATCGCACAGCTTCATCACCACGGCCTGGTTCTTCGGATAGGAGCGCCCCGCCTCGTAATTCTGAAGGGTGCGCATCGTAACGCCCGCGGCGGCGGCAAGCTCGCTCTGGGTCATGCCGAGGGACTCCCGGTACTCCTTAAGTCTGTCCTTAAAGGCCATATTCATTCTCCTTATGTATGTTTGACGAATTATATTTCGTAAATATGTCATTGACAAACGAAAAATATTTCGTATAATATAAAAACACACGAAACAATTTTCGTATAAATAATACGATTTATTTCGCATTTTGTCAAGGGGGAATAAGCATGGAACGCATCATCCTGCACTGCGACCTGAATAATTTTTACGCCTCGGTGGAGTGCATGAAAGACCCGGCGCTTAAAAAGGTGCCCCTCGCGGTATGCGGCAGCCGCGAGGAACGGCGAGGCATAGTGCTTGCAAAGAACGAAAAGGCCAAGGCCCTCGGCGTGAAAACGGGCGAGGCGATATGGGAGGCGAAGATGAAGTGCCCCGACCTCGTCACGGTGCCGCCCGATATGAGGGAGTATATATACCGGTCGGGGCAGGTCAGGCGCGTATATGAAAACTATACCGATACGGTGGAGCCCTTCGGCATAGACGAATGCTGGCTCGACATGACGGGCAGCGCCCATCTTTTCGGGGGAGGTGTGAGCGCGGCCGACATGATACGCGAGGAGGTAAAGGCGCGAACGGGCCTTACAATATCATGCGGCGTGAGCTTTAACAAGGTGTTCGCAAAGCTTGGAAGCGACTTAAAAAAGCCGGACGCGGTGACGGTTATCCCGCCCGGGGACTGGCGCAATATCGTCCATCCGCTTCCCGCCTCGGCGCTCATAGGCGTGGGGCGCAAAACGGACAAAAAGCTCCGTTCGCGGGGCATATTTACCGTAGGCGACATAGCGGCGGCCGACGAGCGGCTCATAGGCGATATGCTCGGCAAAAACGGCCTGTGGCTCATGAGGGCGGCGCGGGGGCTTGAAAACGCTCCCGTCGTAAAGGGGGAATATATGCCCGAGCCGAAAAGCATAGGGCGCGGCGCCACATATCCCCACGACATAACGAAGCCGGAAGAGATAAGCACGCTCATACTGAAGCTGTCCCACGAGGTGGCGAGAAAGCTTCGGGCGGGGCGGTATTTCGCGGACAGGATACAGCTCACCGTGAAGCGAAGCGACCTTTCCCACCGCGAATACGGCGCGCCGCTTATGTTCAATACGCAGACGGCCTACGATATATGGAGGTGCGCGCTGGAGCTTTTCCTTTCGCGCCACGATTTAAGGGCGTTTCCCGTGCGCGCGCTGTCGGTGCGGGCGTGCGGCCTTTCGGGGGAGCATGAGCCGCGGCAGCTCTCGATTTTTGAGGGCAGCGGGGAGAGGCTCAAGCGTGAGCGGGCGGAGCGCGCCATGGACGAAATAAACGCGAGGTTCGGCAAAAGGACGATACAGGCCGCCTCATGCAGGTTCGACCCGGTGAAACTTTAGGCGCGGGCGTTTCATATTGAAATATTCTGCCAACGGTAGTAGAATAAAAGAACGGAGGAAAAACGGGATGGAAACGAAAACATGCTGCTTCAGCGGCCACAGGCCGAAGGCCTTCCCATGGAAATACGACGAGAGAGACCCGCGCTGCGTAAGGCTCAAAGGCCGCATAGCGGAGGCGATAGAGCGCGCCGTTTCGGACGGCTACACGCGGTTCATCGCGGGCGGCGCGGCGGGCGTGGATATGTGGTGCGCCGAGGCCGTCATCGCTTATAAGAAAAAGCATAAGAGAGACGATATAAGCCTTGTGCTGGCCATTCCGTTTCTCGATTACGCCGTATACTTTTCAAACGCGGAGAAGGCGCGCCTTATAAAAATAATAGACGCCTCCGACGACCGAATCCTTGTGTCGCCCGAGGAGGACAGAAGTCACGTTACGCTGAAATATTATAAAAGGAACGAATATATGGTGGACAATTCCCAGCGGCTCATAGCCGTTTTTGAGCCGCGTCCCGGTCAAAAGGGCGGCACAAAGTATACTGTGGACTATGCGAAAAAAGCGGGAATCGAGCTTGTTTTGATACCGTGGAGCGGGAAATAACGCAAAAACCCCGTAAAAGAGTATTGCTTTCCCGGAAAATCCGCAGAATTTACTAATAAAAAAGTATTAGGCAACGTAATAATTTTTTATGTGGCACGGATCGTGAAAAACAATCCGTTTTTCTTATTGAATAATGCTGCCATTACTTTACAATTATATTCGGATGGGCATTTCCGGATCTCCTATGTTTTGCGCGTAAATGTGCGCGAGGATAAACACGCAGCCAGACGGCTGCGTGTTTATCTTTACATATTTGTTAAATTTTTGACTTGCGCGGTTTCGCAAAAAACGGTATTATGTTATTAAAGAACATATGTCGGGAGTGGTGCTATGAATAATATCGCGCAGCTAAGATATGTCCTTGAGGTGGAGAAGACGGGCTCGATATCGCGGGCGGCGGAGCGGCTTTACATGGGTCAGCCGCATCTGAGCCGCGCCATACGCGAGCTTGAGGAGCAGGTGGGCATAACCATCTTCAAACGCACTCCTCAGGGCGCGGTGCCCACGCCCGAGGGGGAAGAATTTTTAAGCATGGCGGGCAATATAGTGCGGCAGGTGGACGAGCTTGAGCTTATGTATAAGGAAAAGCTTGCGAAAAAGCGCAGGTTCACCGTGTCCTCCGTGCGCTGCGAATATGTGGCCGGAGCCTTCTGCGAATTTTTAAAGGAGATCGCCCCTAACAGCGACATCGGCATAGAATATATGGAGACGAACCCCGTTACGGTCGTGAAGAACGTAAGGGACGGAGTTGACAACATAGGCGTGCTCAGGTACCAGAAGATAGACGAGCAGTATGTTTTTCAGGTGCTTGAAAACAGAGGGCTTTCGCATAAGCCGCTTCTGTCCTTCAAATGCCGCGCGCTTATGCATAAGGACCATCCGCTGGCAGGCAAGGACGTTTTGGATTACGAGGACCTTCTTCCCTTCGCAAGGCTGACCTTCGGCGACGCCTTTATACCCGCGGAGACGCAGCATAAGGACAGGCCGCTCATATCGGGGCACAGCCTGGGGAAGACCGTATCGATATACAACAGGGGAAATCTTTTCGAGATACTTGGCTCCGTGCCGGGCACGTATATGTGGACGTCGCGCGCGTCGCCCGAAAGCCTCGAGAGATACGGCCTTGTGGAGAAGAAGTGCAGAGTGCCCCACAACGATTACAGGGACGTTATAATTTACCGTAAGGGATATAAGCTAAAGGAATTCGAGAAGCTTTTCTGCGAAAAGCTTTATGAAGCCGCAAAAAAGCTTGAGGAAAAGTAAAGGAGCCGCCCGAAAGGGGCAGCTCCTTTTGATTTTTGATTAAAGGTCGGCCTTCCAAAGTCCGTGGAGGTTGCAGTATGCGAAAACAGCCAGCGGCTTCTCGCCGTTCAACGCAAAGCTTGCGCAGGGCTTCGCACCGGGATAAAGCTTTCTTCTCTGGCCGCCGTTCTCGGTCTGAACGTATACCCATTCAATCGAATGTTCTTCGCTCATGGGATGATCGACGCTGCCCACGTTCACCGTGAGGATATCGCCCTCAAGCTTCACGGTGGGAATGTGCTTCTCGCCTGCGGCTTCGGTGGTGTTGGGCACTACCTCGGTCATCTTCTCGCCGCAGCAGGTCATGGGCGCGCCGCTGAATGCGATCATGCCGGCAAAGTTGCCGCAATGCTTGCAGATAAAGAATTTTTGCTCTTTTGACATGTGAAATCTCTCCTTTCGGATCCGAAAATTTAAACTTCCCTGTTTATAACTTGCGCAAGCCCATTGTACCATGCGCCGCCGCGCCTTGACAAGCCCCAAAAGGGCGGAAGCGGTGAATTTTGAGCGTACGCTGTAATTTTTCCCGGCTTTGTGGTACAATGTGGTCTGTAAACGATATAAAAGGAGGGCGCAATGAAGAATATCGCTTTTATAGGAACGGGCGTTATGGGCGGCCCCATGGCCGTAAATCTCATAAAGGCGGGCTATGACGTAAGCGTATATACGAGGACGAAGAAAAAGGCCGCGGACGCGGTCGCGGCGGGAGCCGCCTGGCGGCCCGACGTCGCCTCATGCGTGGCGGGCGCCGACGCCGTTATAACGATGGTGGGCTACCCGAAGGACGTGGAGGAGGTATACTTCTCGCCGGGCGGCATAATAGAGAACGCGAAGCGGGGCGCGTATCTTATCGACATGACAACCACAAGCCCGAAGCTTTCCGTGCGCATATATAATGAGGCGAAAAAACGGGGACTTCATGCGCTGGACGCGCCCGTATCGGGCGGCGACATCGGCGCAAAGAACGCCTCGCTTTCCATAATGGCAGGGGGCGACGAGGCCGATTTTGAGGCCTGCATGCCCATATTCCTCGCGCTGGGCAAGGCGGCCGTATATCAGGGCGGCCCCGGAAGCGGGCAGCACACGAAAATGGCGAACCAGATTGCCATAGCGGGCACGATAGCCGCCGTATGCGAGGCTGTAACGTATGCGAGGGCGGCGGGTCTTTCACCGGAAAGCGTGCTTTCTTCCATAAGCGAGGGCGCGGCGGGCAGCTTTCAGATGAAGAACATGGGCCCGAAGATGCTTTCGGGCGACTTTGAGCCGGGCTTTTTTGTAAAGCATTTTATAAAGGATATGAGGATAGCCTGCGAGGAGTCCGAGGAAATGGGCGCGGAGCTTTCGGTGCTCGGGAGGGTGCTCTCCATGTATGAGGAGCTCTCCCGCGAGGGCATGGACGAGCTCGGCACGCAGGCGCTTATAAAATATTATGAAAAAAGGTGAGGTAAAATGGATCTTGATTATTTCGTAAAGTATTTCAATGAGCACGACGGCTTTTCAAAGCATAACGGCCTTAAGCTTCTTAAAATGGAGCCGGGCTACGCAGAAGCGGAGTTCACCGTTTCCGACGAGAACTTGAACTTCATGGGCACCATACACGGCGGCGTGCTTTTCGGACTTGTGGACATAGTGGCGGGCAGCTCCCTTGCCGCATACGGCAGCCACTGCGTAACGCTTTCCTCCAACATAACATACGTCGCCGCCGCAAAGAGCGGCCGCGTGTTCGCGTCGTCGAAAGAGGTGAGCCATACGCGCCGTACCGCCACATACGATATAGAGGTAAAGGACGAGGGCGGCAGAGTGCTCTGCAAGGCCGTGACCACCATGTACATACCGAACAAGCCGATAGAATTTGACAAAGACGGCAACATGGTCGCGATAAATTAGAAGGGTGAAAAAGGCAAAAGGGCCATCCGTGAAAACGGGCGGCCCTTTTTATATGCGGCTTTATTTATGCACGATAACGTCGCCATACGAAAAGTCTATGACCTTTGAGAGCGTGTCCGCGCTCATCTCCACCATATAGCCTATCTTTCCCGCGCTGAAGGTGATGGTCTCTTTCGTTTTCGCGCTCTCGTGGAGCGTGGTCGTAAAGAACTTCTTCATGCCGATGGGCGAGCAGCCCCCGTGGATGTAGCCCGTAAGCGGCAGAAGCTCCTTCTGCTTTATCATCTCTACGGACTTTTCGCCCACGGCCGCCGCCGCCCGCTTTAAGTCAAGCTCCTCATGAACGGGTATGACGAAAACGTAATTCTTCTTCGACTTGCCAACGGTCACAAGCGTCTTGAATACGCAGTCCGGGTCTATGCCCATGGCGGACGCGGCCTCGGCGCCGCTTAGCGCCCCCGTGCCGGCGTATGAATGGGGGACGTATTCGGCCTTCTCTTTGTCAAGTATTCTCATCACATTAGTCTTGTATTCCATATTATCTGCTCCTTTTTTACTATTATAGCATATTTACGGCTCCTTGCGGCGGACGAAAACGGAACATCGCAAAACCCCGTCGAAAAAACGGATTTTTTTGCGGCCGGCGCATATAAATATAGAAGAAATTCGACGCCGGAGGTAATTATGCTCACTTTTCAGATACTCATAGCCGCCCTTTACAACGCCTGGTGCCTTATCCTG
>JAFOLN010000053.1 GCA_017419325.1 Clostridia bacterium | reverse complement strand
TCCTGCATCAGCTCACTCTTGTAGGCATCATGTCCTCTCCCACCGAGAACTTCGACATAATCCTCAAGGCCGTATCCGAGGGCAAGTTCAACCTGGCTCAGTATAAGACGAAGGAGATAGGCTTCACCCTTGATGAGATTCAGGCAGCATACGAAGAGCTCCACGATCCGAAGAACGAGCAGTTAAAGATCATGGTAAAGATCGGCGAAGGCGAATAATATACGCATATATTTGCGAATAAAGCGCCGGAATATAATTTGAGCGTTACAAAGAGCGGCGCACAGCCGCTCTTTGTTTTTTTTTAAAAATCACTCAATAAAATTTTTACTAAGAGAAGGAGGAAAAAATCATGAAGGTTATTTATCAGGCGGACAAATACAAGCTGGGCGAGAAGAAGGACTTCCCGGATCCCGTAAAGGACGGCAAGAGACCGATTATGAAGGTCGAATACTGCGGCATCTGCGGCTCCGACATCCACAGCTGGGAAAAGTGCGACCCCGTAGGCCTCGTGCTCGGTCATGAATTTTCCGGCAGGATTGTAGACCCCGGCGACAGAGCGGATTTAAAGGTGGGCGACAAGGTAACCTGCGTTCCGATAACGCCCTGCGGCGAATGCGAATGGTGCAAGTCGGGCAGAACGTTCATGTGCGGCAACAACCTGTACGCTCCCGGCACCTTCTTTGTAGATAAGCCCGGCGCACTTGCGGAATACTTCCAGCCGTTAAAGAGCGAGTACATAAAGAAAGTTCCCGACAACGTACCGCTGTATGTTGCAGCTATGGTAGAGCCCTCGGGCATAGGACTGAGAGCATGCCAAGCAATAGACGTGGGCCCCGGCGACAAGGTGCTCGTAGCGGGCGGCGGCATAATCGGCTCCATGTCCGCGAACTGGGCAAAGGTTCTCGGCGCGGAGTACGTTGCAATGACCGAGCTCAACGCGGCGCGC
Source organism: Clostridia bacterium (assembly GCA_017419325.1). GTDB lineage: Bacteria > Bacillota > Clostridia > Oscillospirales > RGIG577 > RGIG577. The sequence continues at coordinate 6,669 of JAFOLN010000053.1, read as the reverse complement.
GCAAAGAAGGCTTTGGAAATGGGCGTTGTCGATGACGTTTTCGACCCCACCGAGGAGGGCGTTGAGGATAAGATCAACCCGAAGATAGACGGCGGATACAGAGCGGGCGGCGGCTTTACGAAGTTCATCGAGTGCACCGGCGCGGCTGCTGCAATAAACTTCGGCATGAACTTAACGAAGAAGGCCGGCAAGGTATCGCTGGTCGGCGTAAACTGGAAGCCCGTTCCGATAATGACCATCATTGCCCTTTTACATCAGCTCACGCTCGTAGGCATAATGGCTTCTCCGACCGACAACTTCGACATCATCTTAAAGGCCGTATCCGAGGGCAAGTTCGACCTTGCGCGCTATAAGACGAAGGAGATAGACTTCGAGCTTGACCAGATACAGGCGGCATACGAGGAGCTCCACGACCCGAAGAACGACCAGTTGAAGATCATGGTAAAGGTGGGCGACGGCGAATAAGCGCCAAGCCCGCGGTATAAACGCCGCCCATGCGCGGCGCATAAAAAAGAGAGAGGAGACAACACATGAAAGCGATAGTTCAGGCAGGCAATTTAAAACTTGTTGAGGATAAGAACTTCCCGGATCCCGTAAAGGACGGCAAGAGACCGATAGTCAAGGTAGAGTACTGCGGCATCTGCGGCTCCGATGTTCACAGCTGGGAGATAGCCGACAGAACGAAGGGCCTCGTTATGGGCCATGAGTACTCCGGCATCGTTGTGGACCCCGGCGACAGCACCACCTTAAAGGTCGGCGACAGAGTTACCTGCTCGCCCATAACGCCCTGCGGCGAATGCGAATGGTGCAAAATGGGACGCGACGACCTGTGCCCGCAGGATTACTATTCGCCCGGCACGTTCTTTAAGGAAGTGCCCGGCGCCATGGCTGATTACATGCAGCTCGGCAAGTCCGCGTATGTAAAGAAGCTGCCCGACAATATGACGCTTCGCGCAGCGGCTCTGATTGAGCCCGCAAATATAGGCCTCAGAGCGTGCCAGTCCGTAAACGTGGAAAAAGGCGACAAGGTTTTAGTTGCCGGCGGCGGTATTATAGGCGTTATGGCGGCTCAGTTCGCGAAGTACTTCGGCGCTTCCTATGTTGCCATGACCGAAATAAACCACGCGCGCGCTAAAAGAGCGCTTGAGCTGGGCGTAGTTGACGACGTTTTCGACCCCACCGAGGAAGGCGTTGCAGACAAGATAAACGCGAAGATAGACGGCGGCTACACGAAGGGCGGCGGCTTTACGAAGTTCCTTGAGTGCTCCGGTTCTGCCGCGGCGCTGAATTTCGGCGTAAGCTACATGAAGAAGGCTGGCAAGGTCTCGCTGGTAGGCGTAAACTGGAACCCCGTTCCGATAATGACGGTAATGGTGCTTCTGCGCCAGCTTACGATGGTAGGCATTATGTCGGCTCCGTTCAACGGATTTGACACCGTTATGAAGGCGGCTTCCGAGGGAAAAATAAAGCTTGAGGAGCTTATCACCAAGGAGATCCCCTTCGAGGTCGATGCTGTTCAGGCGGCATTCGAGGAGCTTCATGATCCTACGAACGAGCAGCTCAAGATACTTATTCGTATAGGCGACGGCAAGACGAAATAAGAAATCATAAAGGGCGGTCCCTTTCCGGCCGCATTTACAAACCAAATTACAAGGGAGGTACACAGTAATGGGAATATATGAAAGCTTAAAGGATAAGGTAGTATTCGTTACGGGCGGCGCGGGCGGCCTCGGCAGCGAGATATGCAAGGCGTTCGGCGAGAACGGCGCGAAGGTAGCCGTTGCGAGCCAGAACGAGGAGCGCGGCGCAAAGTCGGTTGCGGCAGTAAAGGCGGCAGGCGGCGACGCCTTCTTCGTAATGGTAGACGTTACGAACGCCGACTCCGTAAACGCGGCTGTGGCTGCGGCGGTCGACAAGTGGGGCACCATCGACGTGCTCGTAAACAATGCGGGCGGCGGCGGCGGTCTCGCATATCCCACGTTCCACTCCGTAACGGAAGCGGCTTTCGACGCAACGTACAATCTCAACACGAAGAGCACGTTCCTCTGCATTAAGGCCGTTCACGACATCATGATAAACAAGGGCTACGGACGCATTATAAACATCTCGTCCATGGCGGGACGCACTCCTCAGCCCGAGCTTCCGGCATATTCGGCTCAGAAGGCGGCAGTTATCAGCCTGACGAAGACTTATGCCATAGACTTCGCTCCCCACGGAGTTACCGTAAACGCGGTATGCCCCGGCATCGTTTACACCGTAATGTGGAAGACGCTCGTTAACGTATTCAGAAAGCTGTTCCCCGACATTTACGGCGACAAGACCGACGACGAGATATTCGCGGCCGAGATAAAGAAGCGCATACCGATGAACCGTCCGCAGACCGAGCGCGACATCGCGAACGCGGTTATATTCCTTGCGTCCGACGACGCTCAGAACATAACGGCTCAGACGCTCTCCGTTGACGGCGGCGCAAGCATGTAATTTTTTTCTCTTTTAAAAAGGGGGAGAGCGTATGATAAAAAGATACAAGGACAGTCCCTTCCGTCAGATCGTCTACCCATATCCGTCGGAGGATAAGGCGGGCATACAGCATGTGCTGGCGGGCATGGCCGAAACGGGCGGCGTTTTAAGACAGATGGCGCGCACCGTGCTTCTGCCCGGATTTGACATGCCGCTCCACACTCACGACAAGGACCAGGAGGTATACGTCATTCTTTCGGGATGGGCGATGTACAACGACAACGGCGAAGTGACAAAGGTGGGCCCCGGCGACGTTATGTACGTCCGCGCGGGTCAGAGCCACGGCATCGCGAACCCGTTCAAAGAGCCGACGCTTTTGTTCGAGATAAATCTCCCCGACCCGCCGAAATAACAATGCCCTAAAGGCCGCGCCTTCAAAAAGGCGCGGCCTTTTTTTCTTTCTCACGCGCCCGGGGGCTCTTGCCCTTACGGGCAGAGGGTGATATATTATTAACATAAGCAAAAACATCACTACTGCGCGGGCTTTTTTTGAGATCGGCCCGAGGATAGGGGAATGACCATGAACAAACGAACATACAGGCGCGCCCGGCGCGCGGGACTGGCGCTCATAGTCGCCGTTCTTATAATACTGACCGCGTTCCCTGCGGCGGGGGCGCAGGATAACGCGCTGCCAGAATGGGCCGTTGACACGGGCGAGCCGGATGAAGCGGCGGCCGTGCTTTCGGCAAACCTCCCGTCAAGGTTCAGCCTTGTTGACGAGGGCGTTGTAACGCCGGTAAAAAAGCAGGACCCCTACGGCGCGTGCTGGTCCTTCGGAGCCATAGCGGCGGCGGAGACGAGCATACTTTCAGGCATGGGGCAGACGTATGAGGAGTTCCCCATCGATCTTTCGGAGAGCCATCTTATCTGGTTCGCAAATCATCCCATAACCGAGCTTGAGGATCCCGATCAGGCGGGTGAGGGCTTATACGTTATAAAAGAGAACGAGGGCAGCATAAACGCCGCGTTTGACAAAGGCGGTTCCATGCTTTTAGTCACCACGCTTCTGTCCTCCGGCGTGGGCCCCGTGGAGGAGAAATACTTCCCGTATCGCGGCCGCGCGGGCATAACGGCGTACGAATTTATGCGTGATAACCACGACGAGTGGATCGAGTACAGACGTCAGGCGTATCTCGAAGCATACGAAATGACTCTGGAGGAGCTTCTGGAATATCTTGACATTACCGAAGAAGCATTTAACGCCCGTCTCGAAAGCGATTACACTTCTATCCTCGCGGAATATGAAGACGGCACGTACAACGACAATTACAGCGAGTATGACGACTGGAGCATACCCATGGCAGATGAAAACGGCTTTTCCAACCGCAATCTTACGGCGGGGTATACTCTGAGAGACGGCAACATCCTGCCTTATATCGCGCTCCGCGACAAAGCAGACAAATGGGCAGGTCTTAACGAGGACGGAATACGGGCTGCAAAGAGCGAGCTTTTGAACGGACACGGCCTTTACCTTTCCTTCAGGGCCGATACGTCACGACCGAATGAGAAAGGCGAAGCCAGGTATCTGAATCAGAATACGTGGGCGCACTATACGTACGACAACGGCAGATCCAATCACGGCGTATGCGTAGTCGGCTGGGACGACAATTATCCCAAAGAGAACTTCAATTCGGGAGTTGACGAAAAAACGGGAGTCAGCAAAACGCCTCCCGGAGACGGCGCATGGATCGTCAAGAACAGCTGGGGCTGCGTTGACGGATATGGCGTAAGCGAAAGCGGACGCGAGATAGGCAAAAGCACGTGGGGCATAAACGGCAGCGGCTACTTCTATGTTTCGTATTACGATACGTCCATAAGAAAGCATCTGGAAAGCATGTCATTCTCGCGCGATCTTGCGGGCTTTTCGTTTTACGTATATCAGTATGACTATATGCCCGCCTACAACGGATTTCTGACGTTATACTCGGATAAGCCCTTCAGCTCGGCGAACGTATTCACGGCGCAGGACGTAAGCGACCTCGTTTCGGTGGGCGCCACCACGGGCGAGGACAATATGCGCGTTACGTTCTCCGTTTACAGGCTGAACGACGGGACAAACGACCCCACGGACGGCACTCTGCTTGCGAAAACGTCGAAGAATTTTGAGTATGCCGGATATCACCGCATAGATCTGGAGAAAAGCGTTCCGTTAAATGAAGGCGACCGCTTCAGCGTAGTCGTTACGGCCGCCGCAGTATGGGACGACGGCACGAGAAAATACGTGGTGGCCGCAAACAGAGGCATGGGCGAGCAGATGGCCAGGATTCTCGATTATGACGATTACTGCAAAGCCGTGGTGAACCCCGGCGAAAGCTTTATCTATATGGACGGCAAATGGCAGGATTGGGGCGTGTATCTGCAGTCCGAGGAATATGAAAGCAAACAGGAGGAATTGGTCACGTACGGAATGGAAGTGGACAATTTCTCCATCAAGGCGTTTGCCGTGCCGCGTGAAGCGTTTGTATATACGTGCACCCGCGGAAAAGACGGCGTATGGAGGATGAAGACGGACACGGGCCTCGGCTTTACGTTCGAGCGTTCGCAGAACAACATTGATACGTTCAGCCATTTCACGAAGGCCTCGGTTGACGATACCGCGCTTACGGAAGCCGATTTTTCCTTCGATTTCGACGGCGTTTTAACGCTTAAGCCCGAGTTTCTGAATACGCTTTCTGAGGGACAGCACAAGCTCAAGGCGGAATTTGACGACGGAAAACCCGTGACGGTACCCTTCCGCGTGATCTCCCAGCCCACCGGCGGAGGCGGAGGCGGCGGAGGAGGCTCCTCCTCATCGTCATCCTCCGTTAAAAGAGACATAAGCCTGGCCGATACCGCGCACGGAAATATTTCGGCGGACGTAAAAACGGCGAAAAGCGGCGACACGGTCACCGTGACGCCGGTGCCCGACGAGGGCTTTTACACGGTAAACGTAACGGTAACGGGCGCGGACGGCAAGACGGCAGACGTGACGAGGAACTCCGACGGCACGTTTACGTTCACGATGCCGGCAAAAAAGGTCACCGTTTCGGCCGAGTTTGAAGCCATTGAGGATTATATGCTTGACGGCGACGGCATGGTAAAGCACGTTTTCGCAGACGTGACCCCCGATGATTACTTCTTTACGCCCGTAGACTGGGCATATACTAACGACGTCACCCGCGGCACCGACGACGATCACTTCTCGCCCGACGCGGTATGTACGCGCGCGCAGATAGTCACGTTCCTCTACCGCGCGTCGGGCGCGCCCGAGACGGAGGGCGAAAACGCATTTACGGACGTTCCCGCCGACGCGTATTACGCTGACGCGGTACGCTGGGCCGTTTCAAACGGCATAACCACTGGCACGGACGAGACGCATTTCTCCCCCGATGAGACCTGCACCCGCGCACAGGCCGTGACGTTTTTATGCCGCATGAAGGACGGAAGCGCACAGGGCGAAAGCGCGTTTACGGACGTTCCCGAAGGCGCGTATTACGCGGGCGCCGTAAGCTGGGCCTCGGAAAACAATATCACCGCAGGCACGGGCGAGGGCACATTCTCCCCCGACGCACCCTGCACCCGCGCCCAGATCGTGACGTTCCTCTACAGAGCCATGACCGAATAACGCGCACACGCGCGAAGGCGCATATTATAAAAAGGCACGCGACAGCGTGCCTTTTTTGTTGCCCGAAAGGCGCGGATATGGTATGATATTTTTGTAAAAATAAGACGTAAACAGAAAAAACGCGAAAAACCTTTGCAAACGGGGGCGAAAAAGCATGAAAAAGAAGGCGGTAAGCCTTATTATTGCGCTGTGTATGGTCATAACGATGTTGCCTGTCATGGGAATGGCGGCCAACGGGCAGACGATGACGGATGAAAAGACAGGCGAGGCCGTTTCATACACGAACGACAAGAACAATATCACCGTATCGGGCGATGTGTCCGCAAATGCGCCCGTTTTCGTTTCCGTATACGACGAAAACGGGAAGATGGTGTCGATAAGGATGATGAGCGAGGCGGGCACCGTGAACGTAAGCGGCGGCGACAGCGCAAAGCTTATCTGGGTGAACGCCGTGGACTTTGCGGCGAAGAGCGAAAGCGCGGAGCTTACGCTTGACAGGACGATACCCGCGCCCGTCGAAATAATTTCGATTACGGAGGAAAACG
>JAFOLN010000052.1 GCA_017419325.1 Clostridia bacterium | reverse complement strand
TCGCAAAGCATGGCTTTCTTAAACGCCCTGTCCGAGGAGCACGTCATGTCGCGCACCTCAATGCCGGGAAGCGACTCTCTCACTCTCTCGCATAGCATACGCCCGCCGTGGGCGCCCATGACGCTTACGTGGCTTTGGCGGGGCGCGTCCCGCTCCCCGTTTTTCATACAGGCCTCCGCCGCCCTCTGCCATGAGAACGGTATGCCGGAGTATTCTTCGTAGGCGTCCTTTAACGCCTTTAAATGCGAGGCGAAAAGCCTCGTCTCCGCCTCGCCCGTCTTATGGGGCAGGGGCAGAAGATATATGAACGGCATGCCGTCTTTTTTTATAACGTCATACGTTCTTCGCATGGCGTCGCAGCAGTCGGTGAATATAAGCTCTCGGACGCCCTTTTCCTTTGTTTCCTCTATCACCGCCTTTGCAAAGCCGCAAAGGTTCGGATGGGCGCAGCCGTCAGCGCACGAAAACGATGCGGGGTTCGGGTCAAGGCGGCTCGTTTCAAGGGAAAATCCCGAAAAAAGCTCCTCGGGCGCGTATTTGCAGGCAGTGTATATCATGAGCGCACCTCCAGCATCTCAAGAAACGCGCCTATTCTCGTTGAAAGCTGGCCGTCGGGGCTGTTCTGGCGATCCACTCCGTCGCCGTTTAAGACGAGGGTGGGAAAGCCCGCGTCCGCAAGCGTCTCTTCAATGACGGCGGCGGCTCCGCTCGTCTCCTTGCAGCCCCAGTGACAGAAGAGTATAACGCCGTCCGCACCCGTTTTATGCGCCATACGAACGGCCTGTTCGGCACGTCTCTCTGCCGGGCCGTTGTAATAATCATATACGGCGCGGGCAGCCATGGCGCGGTAGGGGTCGCGGTCGTCGGTCTCTATAAGGTCGTCGTAGCAAAGCTCCGTGAGCACTATCCACGGGTCTTTTTTGTAATTGAAAATACTCTGCGCCGTTTTCTGATAAAAAGGGTTCGTGTGCATCCAGAGTATCTTTCTTCCCGGCGCGGCGGCGCTTTTTAAAAGGTCGTCCCTAAGCATCTTCGCGTACTTCAACGTATTCGGAAGTCCCATGGCGTTGTGCATAAGGAGCGCCTCGTAAAGCTCGCTTGTAAGGTCTGTGGGCACGTACCGTTCTTTTTTCAGGTTCGTAACCTCGTTCATTACCCTTACCGTTTCGCGGGAATTTGAAACGAGGCGGCAAAGCCGCTCCTCATCGAGCCGCCTGCCCATAATATCCGAAAGCCACCCGCCCATCTCCTTAAGCTGACGCGCAACGTACTCCACCGCATCCTCACAGGGGTCATACGGCACGTCGATATAGTACTGGGGCACATCCATAAGCGACGCGGCCTTTCTGAACGTAAGGTTGTTCGCGTCGCAGGCGAGGGACGTGTTTACAATGGCCGCGGGGCGCGGCATCACGCCGCATATGGCGGCTCCCGTCACCGCCTTGTGATAGGAGCAGAATGTCTCTGCTATGCCCGCGCTTTCGGCGGCCTCAATAAAGCCGTGCTCCGCTCCCGCGCCGTTCGCGTAGGTGGAATACTGCTCAGCGCACATGGGCATGGCGTCCATGGCGTAGAATATCTCGCAGGGCGTGAACATGCTCGTAAGCACCTGACGCTGTGGGCGGGAAAGCGGCCCCGTAATGCAGTCCATGCAAAGCGTCGCAAGGTACTTCTTCGCGTCTGAAAGGTTCTTGTCGGGGAGGTATTTCAGCTTAAGCCCGTATGCCCTGTACGCCGTAAGAAGCAGCCGCCTTACATAAAGCGGGCGCGTATTTATTCTGTTCTGAACGTACCTTCCGAAGGTCTCTATAACGTCTGCCACGGCGTTCCTCCATTTGATTTAATCCGGCGATTTTGCTTATTTCGGTCTTCTTAACATATCGCCCGCCTTCACGTCGAAGGGAATGCGAAGATACAGCTCCATCGTCGGGTGGGGCGCGGCCTCAATCGGCGTTCTGCCGCCGTCGTACATCTCGCTTACGGTAAAGCTTTCATCCGTGCGGCCGGGGGTCAGTATCTCAAGGCGGTCGCCCGCAGCAAAGCGGTTCCTCTGGGTGCAGCGCACAAGGCCGCCCGCCTTCGCGTCCTCCTCCACCACCGCGGCCACCTCATATTCGCGTATGTAGGAGCTTGATTCGTATACCTGGCCGTCCTCCTTCGGATGGCCGAAGAAAAATCCCGTATGGTACGCCCTGTGGCTTACCTTGCACACCTCCGAAAGGAGCCTTTTGTCAAAAACGTACCCCTCGGGGTCATCACAGTAGGCGTCTATGGCCTGTCTGTACGCGTTGACCACCGTCGCAACGTAGTATGCCGTCTTTACTCTGCCCTCTATCTTGAAGCTCGATATCCCCGCTTTTACAAGCTCGGGGATATGCTCTATCATGTTAAGGTCCTTCGAGTTCAATATGAACGCGCCGTTCTCCTCCTCGAACACCTCATAGTATTCGCCGGGGCGCTTCTCCTCCATGAGGAAATACTTCCAGCGGCAGGGCTGGGCGCATTCGCCGTGGTTCCCGTCACGCGCCGCCATGTAGTTGGAAAGATGGCACCTGCCCGAATACGATATGCACATTGCCCCGTGAACGAAGGCCTCAAGCTCAAGCTCCGGCGGGAGCTTTTCCCTCATGGTCTCAATCTCCGAAAGCGAAAGCTCACGCGCAAGGATAATGCGCGACGCGCCGAGCTTCTGATACTGAAGCGCCGAAAGGTAGTTCGTCGCGTTGGCCTGAGTGCTTACGTGTATCGGCACGTCCGGCGCGTATTCTTTCGCAAGCGCCATAACGCCTATGTCAGCAATTATGAGTGCGTCGGGCTTTATCTCATTTAAAAGCGAAAGATACGCGGGCAGCCTGTCTATGTCGCCGTTTCGCGCGATGACGTTTACGGTGACGTATAGCTTTTTTCCCCGCTCATGGCAGTATTTCACCGCCTCCGAAAGCTCTTTGTCGGAAAAATTCTTTGACGCGGCGCGAAGACCGAAGTCGGTGCCGCCCACGTATACCGCGTCCGCGCCGTATCTTACGGCGGCCTTAAGCTTGTCAAAGCTTCCTGCGGGAGCCAGAAGCTCCGGCTTTTTTATGTTCATATATCACACCTCTTCTTCTGGCATAAAAGCATCCCGTCGCCCACCGACAAGAGCGCGAAGTCGAGCGTCGGGTCGTTTTTTATCGCGTCTATGAAGGCGCGCATGTTCACCGTCATCGTCTTGTGGCGGTGTGGCACAAGCGCGTCGTTTGCAACCATCCCGCGGATAAGCACATTGTCGCATAAAAGGAGGCCCGAAGGCGAAAGAAGCCTTTTCAAGTCGGGAAGGAAGCTCAAATACTGCCCCTTTGCCGCGTCCATGAATATAAAGTCGAACTCGCCTGTCTGCATGGGAAGAGCCTCATGGGCGTCGGCCGTTATGACCTCGATGCGGTTTTCAAGCCCCGCGCGGGCGATATTCTTCTTTGCAATGTCCGCCATGTCCTCGTTTCGCTCCACGGTGACTATTTTCGGGTCGCAGCCCGACGCGTAATACATCATAAGCGCCGAACAGCCTACCGCCGTGCCCACCTCAAGGATTTTTTCCGGCCTTTCTCTTGCGCATAAAAATCTCAGCAGTAAAGCGGCAGCGTCACACACCACAGGTATATGACGCTCTCTCGCAAACTTGATTATTTCGTTTATCAGCGGGTTCTCCTCGCTGTAAAGCGAGGAGATGTACCCGTCTATATAGTCGTAAGTTATGTTCATGTCTTAATTACCCCACGTTCTGCTTGCCACGGTAACGTTGCGCTGGTGCTCCTCGTAAGTTTCGGCAAATACGCTGGTGCCGTCGCCGCGTGCAACGAAGTAGAAGTACTTCGTATCCTCGGGATAGAGCGCCGCCTTTATTGCCGCAAGACCGGGCGATGCGATAGGTCCGGGCGGCAGTCCCGCGTACTGGTACGTGTTGTAGGGGCTGTCGAGCTCCGTATCCTCATACGTTACGATATCCTTTCTTTCGTTCATGACGAACTGGAGCGTCGCGTCGCTCTCAAGGTACCTGTAATCGGAGTTCAGTCGGTTATGGAATACCGACGAAATGAGAGGCATATCCGTGACGGTGCCCGCCTCGCGCTCGATTATGGAGGCAAGCGTTATCGTCTCGTCAAGCGTATAGCCCATCTCGTTCATCCTGTCGTAAAGGTCAACGGTAATCTTTCGGTCGAAGTTAAGGAGCATTCTCTTTATAATGGAGACCTCGCCCTCCGTCTTAGAGAAGATGTACGTATCGGGGAAGAGATATCCCTCGAGACGGTATCCGCTTCTGTCCTCGGGTATCTTGTCTATAAAGTTATAGCCGAAATCGTGGTGGTTTATAACGTCCTCGAATACCTCTCTCAAGCCGAGACCGTTGCTTACAAGCAGATCTATTATCT
>JAFOLN010000338.1 GCA_017419325.1 Clostridia bacterium | reverse complement strand
TATAAAATAAGAAAAAGCGGTTTTAAAGGCTTTGGAAACACAGTGTCCAAAATCACAAAACGCACCGCGGGGAGCCCCCTGCGGTGCGTACATGTTCTTTACGTTATTCGCCTGTCGCTTACACGCGGCCTTCGCCGCCTTTTTTCTACCGTATCTGACCCTCGCCGTAGATTATGAACTTCGTGCTCGTCATGGCGCAAAGTCCCATGGGGCCGCGGGCGTGGAGCTTCTGGGTCGATATGCCCATTTCCGCGCCGAGACCGAACTCGCCGCCGTCGGTGAATCTCGTGGAGGCGTTCACATAGACCGCCGCCGCGTCGATAAGCTCCAAAAACTTCTGGCTGTTCTTATAAGACTCCGTTATAATGCACTCGCTGTGGCCGGAGCCGTACTTGTTTATGTGCTCTATGGCCTCGTCAACGCCCGAGACCACCTTCACCGCGAGGATATATCCGAGGAACTCGGTATAGTAGTCCTCCTCGGTGGCCGCCTTCGCGTCCTTAAGGATTTCGCGCGTCCTGTCGCAGCCGCGTATCTCCACGTTATGCTCCTTTAGGCGCGCGTCCACGAGGGGCAGCACTTTGTCTGCAATCTTTTCATGCACAAGCAGGTTCTCTATGGCGTTGCACACGGAGGGACGCTGCGTCTTTGCGTTGTCAACAATATTAACCGCCATGTCGAAGTCGGCGGTCTCGTCGATGTAGACGTGGCAGTTGCCCACGCCCGTCTCTATAACGGGCACGTTCGCGTTGTCCACCACGGCGCGAATGAGGCCCGCGCCGCCTCTCGGGATAAGCACGTCAACGTATTTGTTTAAGCGCATGAGCTTCGTCGCCGTGTCGCGGCTCGTGTCGTGGATGAGCTGGATGGCGTCGCGGGGCAGTCCCGCCTTTTCAAGCGCGTCGCGCATCGCCTCGGACAGGGCGATGTTCGAGTTTATGGCCTCCTTGCCGCCGCGAAGAATTACGGCGTTCGAGGTCTTAAGGCATATGGTGGCCGCGTCCACCGATACGTTGGGGCGCGACTCGAATATAATGGCAACAACGCCCAGCGGCACCCGCTTCTGACCTATAAGAAGGCCGTTGGGGCGCTTCGTCATGGACAGGACCTCGCCTATCGGGTCGTCGAGCATGATAAGCTCGCCTATGGCGGAGCACATGCCGTCTATGCGGGATTCGTTGAGCATAAGTCTGTCTACCATAACGTCCGTTATGCCGTTTTCCTTCGCCTTCTTTACATCCTCGGCGTTGGCCGCAAGTATTTTGTCCTGCTGAAGCTTAAGCTCCTCTGCTATTTTCTTAAGCGCTTCGTTCTTCTGTTTGGCCGAAAGGCCCGATATCTGCCTTGACGCGGTTTTCGCGTTTATACCCATCTGTTCAAGCATGGCGTTGTCTCCTTTACTCTTTATTGTCGTCTTCGGGGTCGCGGGCAACGAAGAGCGTGCCCACGCTCTTTCCGTCAAGTATGTCGTAGAGAATGGACGGGTCGCTGCCCGACGCTATATACATGTCAATGCCGTGGGAGGTGGCTATCTCGGCGGCGCGAAGCTTCGTTATCATGCCGCCCGTGCCCACGTCGCTCTGGGTGTCCCCCGCAAGCGAAAGTATGTCGTCGTTTATTTTAAGCACCACGGGGATGCGGCGCGCGCGGGCGTTCTTCTGCGGGTTCTTGTCGTAAAGACCGTCAACGTCGGTTAAAAGCACCAGCGTGTCCGCGCCCACAAGCGTCGCAACTATGGCGGAAAGGGTGTCGTTGTCGCCGAACTCCAGCTCCTCCGTCGAAACGGTGTCGTTTTCGTTGATTATCGGTATGACCCGCGACTCCATCAGGCGGTTAAGCGTGTTTATAACGTTCTGGCGGCGCTCGTCGTCCTCCGTCGCGTCCTTCGTTAAGAGCACCTGCGCCACGGTGTTGTTGTACTCGGAGAAGAACTTATCGTATATGAACATAAGCTCGCACTGACCCACCGCGGCGGCGGCCTGCTTTCCGGGGGTGTCCTTCGGCTTTGCGTCAAGCCCCAGCTTCGATACGCCCACGGCTACCGCGCCGGAGGATACAAGCACCACCCTTTTGCCCATGTTCTGAAAATCGGACAGCGTGCGCACCAGCTTCTCTATGTGAAGAAGGTCGAGCCCGCCTCCGCTGTGCGTTATGGTCGAGGAGCCGACCTTAACGACTATCGTATTTATCTCGCTCATTGTGATACACTCCAAAAAATCGTCTTTATATGATTTTATGACTTATCCCTTTTAAAGTCAACATAAAATGGATGATGTATTTTACAAAAGCCGCGAAGATGTGTATAATAAATATAAGAAACCTCCGGGGATAAAGGAGAGATATATTATGATGAAGAACACGGCAGAGGTAAAAATTCTCGGTCAGACATACAGGATCTGCTCCGATGAGTCGGCGGCCGACATGGCGCGTCTCGCGGCACGGGTCACGGAGGATATAAGCCGCAGCATTGAAAGTAACAGCGGCGCGGGCTCCCTTACGGCGGCCGCGCTCGCGGCTATGGATTATCTTAGCCGCCTGGAAAAAGCGGAGCGTGAGCTTTCGCTCATGAAATCGGGCGCCTCCGAAAATTCCGATGAGACCGAGTCCCTTCGCGCGCGGATTTCCGAGCTTTCCGAGGAAAACGGGCGCATAAAGGCGGAGCTTGAGAGCGCGCAGAGCCAGATAGGCGACTACAAGGCGCGCATAGTGGTGCTTGAGGATAAACTGAGCCTCGCAAAGAGAAAGGGCGCGAAGAAAAAGTGAGCCGCCCCGAGCTTTTATCGCCAGCGGGCTCGCCCGAATCGCTTCGCGCAGCGGTGGCGGCGGGGGCCGACGCCGTATATCTCGGCGCGCCCGGCTTCAACGCCCGCGCCGGGGCGAAGGGATTTTCCGGGGAGGAGCTTTTTTCGGCGGCGGAGTATGCCCATAAATACGGCGTGAAGGTACACGTTGCGCTCAACACCCTCTTTTCCGACATTGAGACGGAGGGCTTTCTTTCGGCGGTGCGCCTTTCATGCGAGGCGGGGGCCGACGCGCTCATCGTGCAGGACCTGGGCGGTCTTTCCCTCATACGCCGCGCCGCGCCCGATATGCCCATACACGCAAGCACACAGATGTCCGTCCATTCGCTTGACGGCGCGCTTGCGGCGGCGCGTCTCGGCGCGTCCCGCGTAATACTTGCGCGGGAGCTTTCCGGGGATGATATCGCGTATATCACGAAGAACTGCCCCATCGAGACGGAGGTCTTCGTCCACGGGGCCATGTGCATGTCCCATTCGGGGCAGTGTCTCTTCTCCGCCATGATAGCGGGGCGAAGCGGCAACCGGGGACGCTGCGGCCAGCCCTGCCGCCTTATGTATGAGCACGAGGACGGCAGGCGCGGAAATCTGCTGAGCCTGAAGGACATGTGCCTTGCCGCGCATATAGGGGAGCTTTCCCGCATGGGCGTCGCTTCATTTAAAATAGAAGGAAGGCTCAAGCGCCCCGAATACGTGGCGCTGGTCACAGGCATATACCGCCGCGTCATAGACGAGGGCGGCGGCCCCACGCCGGAGGAGATGCGCGCCCTTAACGTGATATTCTCCCGCGACGGATTTTC
>JAFOLN010000051.1 GCA_017419325.1 Clostridia bacterium | reverse complement strand
ATGCCGTATATTCCGGAGGAACACAAAAAGTATCCCGTTCTCCCTAACTCGCGCAAACGCGGAGGAGAGGTTTTTCAATATAACGATTTTCCCGATGACAAGTTTTTAGAACTCGTTGGAGAGCATCTTATTCCTTACGGCTACGACAGCTACGAAGAATACTTTTCAAAAATCGACATGCTTATAAAAATGCATTCGAGGGAGCCCGAAACAGTTCAGCTCCTCTCGGAAGTAAAGAAAAATATCCTTGAATTGAACCGTAAGGAAGAATGGTCAATATGCAGATATATCGGCAAATCGACGGAGGGCGTGTTCGGACTTCATTACGGGGGATATTACTATTGGCCGTGTTCGGCGTCTAACCCCGTATATCAAGGGGTAATCGATGACGAGGAATTCACGGCATACATATATCCGACAGGTTCGGATTTGTGGGAGATTGTCGTTGATCCGACAGGCATGGCGCACAGAACCGTTTACAGAAATGCCGGTAAAACGGTGTGAGCGACTCATATACTTATTAAAGCCATAATCCGCCGCGAAAAACCGACCGAAAGCGTTTTGAAGCGAGCGGCTCTTTTAAACCAAAGAAACACACCACAAAAAATGTCGCCCGGCAAACGACCATTCAGGTTTTTCTTTCGGTTATACTTAAGCCATAAAGATAACCAAGGAGGAATGATAATATGTACGGAGCTTTTTTAGGAGATATGATAGGCGCGCCCTACGAATTTGACATGGGCGAAAAAACGAAGGATTTTCCCATGTTCACGGAAAAAAGCCAATTCACCGACGACTCGGTGATGACCGCAGCCGTGGCTGAGGCGCTCATGGATGCGGCCGAGGGTACTCATGAGGAAATCCGCAGCGCGCTCGTGAGCTCCATGCGGGCATGGGGCAAAAAATACCCGGACGCCGGATACGGAGGCAGATTTCGCCAATGGCTCGCGGCAAAGGATCCAAAGCCCTACGGCAGCTACGGCAACGGCTCCGCAATGCGCGCATCCGCGGCAGGCTGGCTTTACGACACGCTTTTTGAAACGAGAGAGATGGCGCGGCTTACCGCAGAGGTTACGCATGACCATCTTGAGGGGATAAAGGGCGCCGAGGCGACGGCCGCCGCCATATACCTTGCAAGGAACGGCCACAGCAAGGATGAAATAAAGGAGTATGTCACCCTCGAATTCGGGTATGACCTTTCCAGAACGTGCGACGAGATACGCCCCGGCTATCATCACGTGGAGAGCTGCCAGGAGACGGTACCCGAGGCTATAACCGCGTTCCTTGAGGGCGAGGACTTCGAGGATGTTATAAGGACGGCCGTTTCCTTAGGCGGCGACTGCGATACGCTGACCTGCATCGCGGGCAGCATCGCTGAGGCATTCTACGGGGTGCCGATCCTTTATGAGGTGGAGTGCAAAAAACGTCTGCCCGATGATATACTGGACGTTCTTGATCGCTTCGATATCGCAAGAGGGCGAAAGCAGGAATATCACGACACGACTCTGGACGGAAATATCATCATTGAGAAGGCCATCGACCGCTACATCGCTGATGAGACCCCGGAAAACAATAAGGCCATTTTCAGGGCCATACTTCAAAGTATGCGCGAGAACGGCCATTTTATGATCCCTGTCATACCGCAAAATGATCCCGCAGAGATCATAGACATTGAGCACACAAAGATCGGAGACCCGGTGGAGCTTGGCGAAAATTTGCGCTTCAAGCTTCAGCATATTGAAACTGAGGACGGACGCAGATTTCTTGCGGTCTTTACGTCTCACGACGAATATATGAAAGGGGAGGCTTCTTCGATAATATCCTACTTCATCGATGACTTCCTTGAGGGCTGCAAAGATATGGCCGAGGAGGGCATCGTAATAAACCCGTGGGGACAGGGCTACGTCCTTGACAAAGACATCATAAAGTTTATCCTTGCCGCCCGAAAACCCGAGAAAAACATCTTTTGGCATGTGGGAGACATTACGAAGATGGACGATGTGGACGCCATTGTAAACGCCGCGAACAAGTCGCTGCTCGGCGGCGGAGGCGTAGACGGAGCCACACACCGCGCCGCAGGCCCCGGGCTTCTGGAGGAATGCCGAAAGCTGGGCGGCTGTGAAGTGGGCGAGGCCAAGATAACGGGCGGCTGGAACCTTCCCGCAAAGTACGTCATCCATACGGTGGGGCCGAGGTACAAAAAGGGCGACCCGAAGTGCGAGAAGCTTCTTTATAACTGCTACCGCAATTCGCTTGACCTTGCAAAGGCGAACGATATCCGCACCATTGCGTTCCCGGCTATCTCCACGGGCACTTACCGCTATCCTTTAGAGGAGGCCGCAGAGGTGGCCGTCCGCGCCGTATACGACTGGCTCTATGATAATCCGTTCAGCTTCATATCCGTTGTAATGGTATACAGCAACGATGAAAAGGTTCGGTATCACCATAAAGCTTTTAAAAAGCTTCTTGATGAAAAGACTCCGGGCGAAAATGAATAAAAACGTTTATCATCAATCTTACAGACGGCAGAGAAAAAATCTCTGCCGTCTGTTTTTGTCCGTGTTATGTAACTCTTTTTAAAAAAGCGTTGCTTATCCCACCGATACAAAAAAATCGGCCGTTGAAATGAAGTAAAGATTACGGTTATAATCATTTTGGAAATAAGAAACCGCAGTTGCAAAAATCCACAACACAGATTTTATTATAAGCTTTATATAAGGAGGAAACATCATGATTTTTGACCGTAACGAAAAGAAGGAAGTTATCGCGCTCTTAGGCGCAGGAAGCATGGGCACGTCCATCATCCGCCGCTTTGCCGCGGGCAGGCAGATACTTCTCGGCGACATAAGCGAAAAGAATCTCGAGACCGTCGGCGATGACTTAAAGCGCAGCGGATACTCCGTTGAAACGATGCGCGTCGACGCGCTTGACCGCGCTTCGGTGGGGGCGTTTGCAGAAAAAGCCGCATCTTTAGGCGACGTTATGTACTTCGTTGACACGGCAGGCGCTTCTCCCAATCAGAGCAGCCCCGAGCATATACTTAAGCTTGACATGGTTGGCACGGGCTACGCGATTGACGCCTTCGGCAAAGTCATGGCAAGGGGAGGCGCGGGCCTCGTGGTTTCAAGCCAGACGGGATACATGATGCAGGTGCCCTACGAGGTGGAGCAGCAAATCATCTCCACTCCCACCGAGAAGCTTATGGAAATCCCATATATAAAAGAAACGGCCATGCAGAACTCGGGCGCCGCATATATAGTTGCAAAGAGGGCAAATCACTTACAGGTGCAGAAGGCGGCGGCCACTTCATGGAGACAGCGCCGCGCACGCATAAATACGATAAGCCCCGGCGTTATCGTGACCCCGCTTGCATACGATGAGTTTGCCGCCGCAGGCGACGCATATCAGACGATGATAGACGCTTCTGCCGCAATGCGCACGGGCGCATCGGACGAGATCGCCGAAGCGGGCGCGTTCCTTTTAGGCGAGCATGCGGGATTTATAACGGGAACCGACCTGCTAATAGACGGCGGCACGATTGCGGCGATACGCTGCGGTCAGTATAAGCTTGAAATAAGATAAGCGGACACGGGAACGAAAAAAGACGGAGGCGATGTCATGATCTTAACGGGAAACGAGGATTTAAGAGTCGTAAAAACCATAGGAAGCATAAAAAAGGCCTTTGAAGAGCTTATCTGCAAAAAAGACTACGAAAAGATAACGGTAAAGGAATTATGCGATATAGCAAAAATAAATAAAAAGACCTTTTACCACTACTACGAAACGCTTGACGCGCTTCTTTCCGAATTAAAAACCGAGATGTCGCGTGATTTCACAGAGCGCATCAAGGGATATAAGCTCCCGGGAGAGCTTGACAAGGTGAACCGCGAGTTTTTCCTTTATTCCGCCGAACAGGGGCTTGCGTATGAGAAGATAACGTGCAGTATGGCATACACGTCCATCCGCGATGATATGATAGCCTCGGTGACCGATGCGGGATGGAGCCAATCAAAGCAGTTCGTAAAGCTTGGCGACTACGAAAAAAAGCTTCTTATTGGGTTCGTGAACAACGCCGTGCTGACCGCTTACAAGCAGTGGGTGGACGACGAAAAGCGCCTTCCTGTGGAGGAAGTCATAGAGATGACAAACAAGCTCGTCATAAGCGGCGTATGCGGGTTTTTTAATAGATAAAGCATATGGAGGATTTTAAACAATGGCATTTTCCGAAGAAATCAGAGTCGATACGCGAGAGTTCACGCCCGATGAGCTGGATATGTACACAAGACAGTCACAGCTTATGTATAAGCTTAATCACACAATGCCCGCAACCGGCGAATATATTGCCGCCATGACGGAGCTGTTCGAGGACAGGATAGGCGAGGGAAGCCTCGTTTCCGCGCCCATATCGGGAGCCGCTCTTGACAGGCTCAAGATAGGGAACCGCGTATTCATAAACAGCAACCTGCTTGCCATGGCCAGAGGCGGCATTACCATAGAGGACGATGTGCAGATTGCCGCTAATGTCCAGCTTATAGCGAACAACCACGATCCCTATGACAGAAACGTACTTTTATGCAAGCCTATACTCATAAAGAAGGGCGCATGGATAGGCGCGGGCGCATCCGTAATGCCGGGAGTGACGGTTGGACGCCACGCGATAGTGGGCGCGGCGGCCGTCGTGACAAAGGACGTCCCCGACTATGCCGTAGTCGTAGGCGCTCCGGCCAAGGTGGTAAAGACGCTGGACGCAAATCGGTTCGAATAAAGGCAATTTTTCATAGTTTTTTTATCGCGCATATTATGGTACAATTTGTTTAAGTCATATCGGAACAGGAGGCGTGATAATGGGAAGAATAGGGAAACTCACAGAAATAAATATCAGAGAGCTTTGGCAGCATGAGCAATATGATTTTTCCGAATGGCTCGCTAAAGAATCAAATATTGAGTATTTAAACGAAATACTTGGACTGACATTAGTCGATGTCGAAAAGGAGGTCTATGTCGGCCCGTATCGGTGTGATTTGCTTGCCAAAGATGAGACCTCCAACATAAAAGTAATAATAGAGAATCAACTTGAAGCAACGAACCATGAGCACCTCGGTAAAATAATTACGTATGCGTCCGGCCTTGACGCCAAAGTCATAGTTTGGATAGTTAAAGAATCGAAAGAATATCATCGAGCCGCAATCGAATGGCTAAACAACAACACCAATGACAGCATTAGTTTCTTTCTTATTGAGATCCATGCGTATAAGATAGGAAACTCCGAACCCGCTCCAAAATTTGAAGTAGTTGAAAAACCAAATAATTTCGTTAAAAGAAGCAAGCAGGAGTCCGGTAACAACGAATTGAGCAGACGAGCGTCCGAACGGTTGATATTTTGGGAACAGTTCAACCAAACAGTTATTGAAAAAGGGAAACCGTTCAATATACGAAAGGCAACTACAAACAATTGGTATAATATAGCCATAGGAACAAGTGAAGCATTCATTGCGGTAAATTTAATAAACTGGAAAAACCGCATTCTTCTCGAATTATACATTCCAAATAATAAAGATTTATTTGATTCCCTTCTGGAGCACAAAACCGAAATAGAAACAGAGGTCGGTTTCAGTTTTATTTGGGATAGGTTGGATACTAAAAAGGCATCAAGTATTAAGCACCGTATTGAGGGATTGGATTTTGACGATCACTCCAATTACACGGAGTTAATGAATGAAACAATTGAAAAAGTCGTTAAAATGAGAGAAGTATTCAAAAAATACTTGTAGGATAATATAGTAAGGGGCTTTTATGGCGGTTTTCTTCAGCCATAAAAGCCCGTTTTTTCTTACTTCCCCAATAAATGATTTATAAACTGCTGTGCCGTGCGGCCTGAGAGGCCGCCGTGGGCCATTTCCCACCTGTCGGCTTCGAGCTTCAGCTCCTTTTGGTCGATGCTCAGGCCGCTTTTTTCGGCAAGCTTTGAAACGATATCTATATACTGCGCTCTTGTGGGCTTGGAGAAGTTTATCGTTACTCCGAAGCGGTTTGCAAGCGACAGCTTTTCCTCCATGGTATCAGAATGGTGCATATCCGTATCGTTGGACTCAATGTCATTTCTGTCGGTCCAGAGCTCGCGTATGAGATGGCGGCGGTTAGACGTGGCGTATATCAAAATATTGTCGGGCACGGTCTCCATGCCGCCCTCGATTACCGCCTTTAAGAACTTGTACTCCGTCTCGTTGTCCTCAAACGAAAGGTCGTCCATGTAGATTATAAACTTATAATTTCGCGACTTTATCCGCGAAATAAGCGCAGAGAGGTCCTTGAACTGATGCTTATATATTTCTATCATGCGAAGCCCGTCTGGGTAATATTCGTTTACAACGGCCTTTATGCTTGTGGACTTGCCCGTGCCGCTGTCGCCGTACAGAAGCACATTGTTTGCGCGTCTGCCTGAAACAAAGGCGCGGGTATTCTCTATAAGCTTCTCTTTTTGTATCTCGTAGCCGATTATATCGGAAAACGTCACCTTCACCATATTGCTTATGGGCTTGAAATCGATATGACCGTTTATGTCGCTGTCAAATCGGAAGGCTTTGTTCATGCCGAAGGAGCCCACGCCGTAGCTTCTGTAAAACTCGATTATATTCTTTTGAAATGTCTCCTCATCCGCCGAGGCGGCAAGCGCGTCGGAGAGCATGCGCACCTTTTCGCTTATGGCGCGGTCATACATGAAGTCCTTCGAGGCGGGGGAAACGTAGCTTTGGATAACGGAGAACACATCCGTATCAAGGCGCTTTTCAAGAGGGCCGAAGTCGAAGTTAAAAAGCTTCATGAAAACGCCCAGGTCATTTTTTGCAAAATGGGCCATGCTGCCCAGGTCGGCGTCGTTCTTCTCGCAGGCGAGGCTTAAGGGGTTTTCGTCCATTATGAGAAGGTACGTAAGATAATCGTGCCATATGTTTTTGTCAAAGCCGTATTTAGACGCAAGGTCAAGAAGGCGTCTTACCTCATCGTGCGTCTTTATCAAAACCGTCTCCCTGTCGCAGCCGTCGTCGAACGCGGCCTTTGATACCGCCGAAAGCCCCCTTAATATATCGAACTCCGGCAGGCTCTTATAAAGGAGTATCTGTGAAACTATACTGTGCATTTTTTCTCCTTCTTTACACCATCAGATTTTTGATACCGCGTGAGTAAGGCGTGAAAGCGCCGTTTCAAGCGTCGATTTCGGGCAGGCGATATTCATTCTCATAAATCCGCTTCCGCCGCGTCCGAAAATATACCCGGAATTGAGATAAAGCCCCGCCGACTTTAAGAAAAAGTCGTCAAGCTCCTCGTCCGTCATGTGAAGCTCGCGGCAGTCAAGCCACATAAGATATGTGCCCTCGGGGCGTATGAGCGATATTTTGCCCCCGGTGGTCTCAAGCGCGTCGGAAAGCAGCTTTACATTATCCGAAAGGTAACTAATGAGCACATCGAGCCACTGCCCGCCGTATTTATATGCGGCGAGAGACGCAAATGCCGCCATGGCGTTATGAGCGCCGTACCCTACCGAAAGGCACTCTTTTTTTACGCGCTCTCTGAGATTCTCATTTTCAATTAACATATTCGCCGCCTGAAGCCCCGCTAAATTGAACGTCTTCGAGGGAGCGGTGCAGGTGACGGTCATATCCGATATTTTCTTTGAAAGCGACGCGAAGGGGATGTGTCTGCTTCCTTCGTATACAAAGTCGGAGTGTATCTCGTCGGAAACGACCAGAACGCCGTGCCGCCTGCATATATCGGCCATCCGCATGAGCTCCTCCCGCGTCCACACGCGGCTGACGGGGTTATGGGGGGAGCATAAAAGAAAGAGCTTTACGTCATTTTTTACTATCCGGGACTCGAAATCGTCAAAGTCCATTTCGTAGCGTCCGTTTTTCAAGATAAGCTCCGTTACAACAAGCTTTCTTCCGTTCGACGGGATTATCCTCGCAAAGGGATGATAAACGGGCTGGCATATTATTACCGCGTCGCCGGGAGCGGTGAGAGCGCGTATCGCAATGCACATGGAAAACACTACGCCAGGCGCCTTCACTATCCACGACGGATCGGCGTTAAGCCCCATGCGGCTCCCAAACCAGCCCACTACGGCGCGGCCGTATTCTTCGCCCGGGTCGGTATAGCCGAAAATGCTGTGATCGGCGCACCTCTTCAGCGCGTCCGTAACGGCCGGCGGCGTTTTAAAATCCATATCCGCCACCCACAGCGGTATCATGTCGGGGTAGGATATGCCCTTGGGGCTTATGTCATACTTTATCGCGCCCGTGTTCGTTCTGTCGTGTACCGTGTCGAAAAACGACTTGTCTATTTTTTCGTATTTTTTATCCATAAAAGCCAAAACCTCATATCATATAATCAAAAGAGCCTTCTTTTTCGTATCTGTCCAGCATATCCTGAAGCGTTACGCCGTCGAGATATTCCGTTATAACGGAGTAAAGCCCCTGCCACATGGGAAGCGTTATGCATTCCATGCATCTGGGACAGTCGTTCTTCTCCCGCTCAAGGCAGGCGATAGGGGCAAGGCTTCCCTCGGTGAGCCTCAAAATCTCGCCCACGGTATAATTTTTCGGCTCGTCGGCAAGCTTATATCCTCCGAGAAAGCCGCGGTTCGCAATGAGCATTCCCGATTTGCTCAGCGCGGGAACGATCTGCTCAAGATACTTTTTGGAAATATCCTGACGTTTCGATATATCCTTAAGGGATATGAATCCCTCGCCCTGCCTCTGCGCAAGATCGAGCATAACGCGGAGCGCATATCTCCCTTTTGTTGATATCTTCAAACTTATCACCACATTTCAAAAGATAGCTTTCAATTACATAATAATAACATGGTTTTAGTAGGCTTTCAATATGGAATAAGCGGCTTAAGAATAAAAAATTTCATGCAATGTTATAAAACGTGTTTTTTGCGGGCATAATTTACAAAAGCAGGCAAAAAAGCTTTATGTAAAAAAGAACGGAGGAAGAAAAAATGTTTTATTGTTTTATAAAAAGACGCCCGGCGGTAAAAACAGCAATGCTCTTTTTATTGGCGTCTCTTATCATGGCGGCGCATATGTGCACCGGCGCACAGGCGGGATATTTTGACGTCAATGAGGCAAAGAAGGCGGAGGCTCACGCCGCTGCGGAAAACGCGAGAGCCATGGGCGCATCGGAAAACGACAGCGTTATTATCGCGGCAAAATCGCTTTGGCAGCAGGCGCAGTCCGAGATAAACGAAGAGCTTGACATGCTGGCTCGCGTAGTATACTTCGAAGCCGGCTCGTCATGGATTTCCGACCGCCACCAGCAGCTCGTGGCCTGCGTGCTCCTTAACCGCTGCAGCGACCCCCGTTTTCCCGATACTATCGGCGAAAACATATACAGAACGGGGCAGTATGCCTGCGCGGGCAAGCTCTATTCCGTCTCGGCTTCCAAAATACCCGCCCGATGTTACGAAAACGCCCGCGCCGCCGCCTACGGCCGTGTGGAACGCCCGCCCGACGTAATATTCCAGGCTCAGTTCAGACAGGGCAGGGGCGTCTATGAACAGGACGGCAACACATACTTCTGCTACGGCTGAACGGCCTCTCAAGAGCCATGATATATTTTCGCCGGATTTTCGGCGCGTGTAT
>JAFOLN010000337.1 GCA_017419325.1 Clostridia bacterium | reverse complement strand
GCCCATCTTGCTACCGCCTTGTGATTATGCGCTTTCGCATGGTGACACGGGTGCCGCGCCCCGGGCGCGAGCTTACGCGAACGCTGTCCATGAAGCTTTCCATTATGGTAAAGCCCATCCCGCTTCGCTCACCCGTTTCGCAGGTCGTAAAAAGCGGGGTCATGGCCTTTTTCACGTCATCTATGCCGCTTCCCTTGTCGGATACGCACACCTCCAGCGTATCGGTGTCGATTATGCGCGCCCTGATGCTTATCTCGCCCATGGCGTCCTTATACGCGTGGACTATGCAGTTGGTCACCGCCTCGGACACCGCGGTTTTTATCTCGGTTATATCCGAGAGCGTGGGGTCGAGCTGCGAGGCGAAGGCCGCAACGGCGGCTCGGGCGAACCCCTCGTTTACGGAACGCGCCGGAATGATGAGCTTTAAGTAATTGCTTACCGTCATTTTATGTATCCCTCCCCTTATTTAATGCTTATAAGCCTGTTTACGCCCGACATCTCAAAGATGCGCCGAATGGCGGCATTCTTTACGGACAGCTCAAGCTTTGCTCCGGTCTCGCTTAAAAGCTTGTACCGCCCAAGCACAAGACCGATGCCGGAGCTGTCCATAAACCCCAGACCGTCCAGGTTTAAAACAAGCGTACTTACGGGACGCAAGGAAACTATGTCGTCAATGGCGTCCCTCGCCGCCTTCGCGGTGTGGTGATCGAGCTCGCCCGTAAGGAATACGGTAAGCTCGCCGCCTTTATATGAGTAGGTTATATGCATCTGACCACCTCCGAAAAGCATTTAACGAAGGTGATTATATTACGCCGGAGGGAAAAAAACACGAAAAGCGTGTCGTAAAAAAACAAGCCGCCCGAAGGCGGCTGTGTTTATACCACGACCTCATACATCGTCTGAGCGTCGTCCTTTCTTACTGTCTCTTTTATGTCGGTGACTCTTACCTTAAGGTTTTTCTGTCCGAAGCCTATTTCTATGATATCGCCTGTTTTTACATCGTATGAAGCCTTGGCAGGCTTCCCGTTTACGATGACGCGCCCCGCGTCGCAGGCCTCGTTTGCAACGGTGCGCCGCTTTATAAGGCGCGATACCTTTAAGAATTTATCAAGTCTCATAGCGTTCCTTTCAAAAACAACATATACAAAAGATAGCTTCTGTTTATAAAAAACAGAAGCTATTGTCTGCGGGATGAAAAGTTATGCGATGGTATCTTTAAGAGCCTTGCCTGCCTTGAAAACGGGAGCCTTAGATGCCGGGATGTCTATTGTTGCGCCGGTCTGCGGGTTTTTGCCCTTGCGTGCGGGACGTTCCTTAACCTCAAACGTACCAAAGCCGATGATCTGTACCTTTTCGCCCTCTTTAAGCGCCTCAGTGATAACGTCGAGTACCGAATTAACAGCGAGTTCCGCGTCCTTCTTGGAAAAACCTGATTTCTGTGCAACAGTAGCAATTAAAGTGCTTTTGTTCATGATAACCTCCAAATGTTTTATTTTTTCTCTCTTTATAGTGAATACCGAACAGCAGTTTAAGCCTCGTTTTTTGATTCATTCCAAAGCTCGTCCATTTGATCAAGGCTTAACTTGTCAATATTCATATTATAACGTATTTTTGCCTGCTTTTCAATATATAAATAACGACTTATGAATTTTTTATTGGAGCCCATCAAAGAAAGCTCCGGGTCCACCTTGTGACGCCTTAAAAGGTTTATGCAGGCGAACATAACGTCGCCGCCCTCGTCGGCAATGGCGTCGGCGTCGCCGCTCTTTAACGCCTCGGAAAGCTCGTCCACCTCTTCTCTGAGCTTTGAGAGCGCGTCCTCGTCAGTTTCAAAGTCAAAGCCGACCTTTGCGGCCTCCTTCTGAATCTTATAGGCGTACATGGGAGACGGCAGGCTTTTTGCGATGCCGACCATAACGTCAGACTGGCTCTTCTGGGCTTTTTCCTGCTTCTTTATCTTTGCCCAGTTGTCGAGAACCTCGTCGGAGCTGTCTGCCTTAACATCGGAGAATATGTGAGGATGTCGGCGTATAAGCTTTTCGCATATGCCCGTTGTTACGTCGTCCATGACGAACTTGCCTTCCTCTTTTGCCATCTCTGTATGGAATACGACCTGAAGGAGCACATCGCCAAGCTCTTCCTTCAAATGCTCGCAGCTTCTCTCCTCTATCGCGTCTATGACCTCGTACGTCTCCTCGATAAAGTTGCTCTTTATCGAATCGTGGGTCTGCTCACGGTCCCAGGGACAGTGCTTTCTGAGAATTTCCATTATCTTTAGCAGGTCAGCAAAATTATATGTGTTTTTTTGCTCAAAGTCAACCATTATTTCGATATCCTTTCTCTTTTTATCCAACCGAATCTTTCCATTATGGAAACAAGCTTTTTGCCCTTGGGCATAAGAAGCATATCCTCACGGATAAAGCCCCGGAGCGCAACGAGCATGAAAAAGTATATGAACGCGGCTATAACTATCGCCGCAAGCGTTGCAATATGCGGATTTATTATCCCTGACAGCACATTGTAGCAGACCACCGCGCCCACGCCCATGGCCGCCGCGCTTACAAGCGGCTTTATGAGCATATTTAAGAAGTTGGGACGTATATGCGTCGTTTTAAAAAGCATTATAAAGTTCAGTATCGTTATCGTCGCATAGCATAGCGTCGTGCCTATCGGCGCGCCGTTTATGTTTATGGACGGGGTGCCCACAAGGAAATAGTTCGTTACAAGCTTTACAACGCCGCCGCAGAGCATGGTGAATACCGGTATGTTTGGGCGGCTTATCGCCTGGAGCATGGAGTTCGTTATGGACACCATGCACACGAACAGTACGCCCGCGCCCAGAGACGTAAGCAGCGGAGACGCTATCTCCACCTCATCGGGGCGCGTAAAGAATATGAGGCTTAAGATTGGCTTGCTCATGGAGGCAAGGCCTATGGCGCAGGGCATTGCTATAAGCATGCCGATGCGAAGACCGGAGCCAATGGTGGAATGAAGCTTCACCCTGTCCTTTACGGCATATGCGGCAGAGATTATCGGTATAATGCTTATGCTAAGGCTCACGACTATGGAGGGCGGCAGGTTAAAGAGCGTTACCGCCATCGCCGTATACGTGCCGTAGAGCGAGTTTGCCTGAGCCTGCGTAAAGCCTGCGTCGCCGAGACGGTTCATAACGAGAAGCAGGTCTATAAGGTTCGTTATGCTTATGACCGACGCGCCTATCGTTACGGGGATGGCTATTTTTAAAAGCTGCTTGAATATAGCTTTTTTGGGTCTTGCCGTCTGCCCCTTTGAAAGCGTCTTTATCTCACGCACGCGGGCGGAGCGCTTGTAGTATACCCACATGAGAATCGCACCGAGTATGCTTCCGACGGTTATGCCCGTAACGGCGCCGGAAGCCGCGATATCAATGCCGAGTCCCGCCTTTATTATCATATAGGCGGCAAGGAAGCCGATTATAAGCTTTGCGGCCGCCTCCACCACCTGTGACATGGCGGTGGGTATCATGTTTGAAAGGCCCTGGAAGAAGCCTCTGAACGTGGACATTATGGCAACGAAGAATATCGCGGGCGATATCACGAGCACGCAGGTCATCGCCTTGTCGTTGTTTGCCGCCTTTGAGAAGGCGTCGGCTCCGAAGAACATTATAAGCGACGCGGCAAGTCCCACGGCCATAAAAACGAGGAGCGAGACGTTGAATATGCGCTTAACATCAGCCCATCTGCCCAGCGCGGCGTTCTCCGAAACCATCTTCGATATGGCCACAGGCAGTCCGGCTGTCGACAGCACGAAAAGCATCTGATATATGCTGTACGCAGTCTGAAAATATCCCATACCTTCGCTGCCTATTAAATTTGTAAGCGGCACTTTGAAGAGCGCGCCGATTATCTTTACGATGACGTTCGCGGCGATCAGGATCATCGCGCCGTGCATAAACGAACTCTGGGTGTTCGTAAGACCGGATCGTCTTTGGTTCAAAGAATAAGCCTCCCGATGTTTTTAATAAATATTATGGAGTACTGCGCTGTTTTATGCGAAAAGCGGTCATACGTTGAATAAAAGCTCCGCATAAGTGGGGATGGGCCAGAGCTCCTCCGAAACGATGCGCTCCAGCGAATCGCAGTATTTTCTTACCTCGTCCATATCGCGGCATATAACGTCGCGGTAGTAGCAGGCGTTGTCAAAGGTGAACTCGCGTCCGAGTATCTTCTTAAGATCCTGCCTTAAGGTGTATACGGCCTCGTTTAAAGCGTTTATGCGCGTGGAGACAACCTTGAACTGTATGGACAGGTTCTCCGCTGCGTCGCTGTTTATAGCGCTTACGGCGGCCAGCGTCTCCGATATCTCCCTCAAATACTTCTGCGACGCAGGCACAATCTGACGGCGCACAAGGTCAACAAGGGTGCGCGATTCGATTATCTTTTCCTTTGAGTATTTTTCTATCATTATATCAAATCTTGCGGCAAGCTCCGACATCTGATATATGTTGTAGCGCTTGAAAATGGCTATCGTTTTCCTTTCAACGACCACCTTGGATGCGTCCACCATGTTAGTGATCTCGGGAAGGCCTCTTCTTCTTGCCTCTTCGACCCACTCCTGCGAATAGCCGTTGCCGTTGAATAAAACGCGGCTGTGCTTCTTATATATGTCCTTTATTATCTCGCGTATGCCCGCTTCTATATCATCATAGCCTTTAAGACGCTCGGCTATAAGCTCGAAGGATTCCGCGGCTATCGTATTTATTATCGTCGTTGCGAAAGATACGGGCGCGGACGCGCCCAGCATGCGGAACTCGAACTTGTTTCCCGTGAACGCAAACGGAGAGGTGCGGTTTCTGTCGGAGTCGTCGGCGGATACATTGGGTATCGCGCCAACGCCCACCGTAAGCGTGCTCTGCTTGTGGGCGGGCTGGTTTGAAAGCTCTCCTGCGATGTCCATGAGCTTGCCCGTGATATCTTCGCCGAGGAACATTGAAACTATGGCGGGCGGAGCCTCAAAGCCGCCGAGACGCTGATCGTTGCCCGTATTTGCCGCGGACAGCCTTAAAAGTCCCGCATATTCGTCCACGGCGCGAACCATTGCCGCTATGAATAACAGGAACTCAAGGTTATCACGTTCGCCGCCGTTTTTCGGGGGCGCCAGAAGATTTTTGCCCGTATCGGTGGCGATGGACCAGTTGTTGTGCTTGCCTGAGCCGTTTATGTATGAGAAGGGCTTTTCATGGAGCAGGCACGCAAGACCGTGACGGTATGCCACGCGCTGCATTGTCTCCATGATGAGCTGATTCTGGTCGGAGGCAATGTTTGCGGTGGTGTAAACGGGGGCAAGCTCGTGCTGTGCGGGCGCAACCTCGTTATGCTTCGTCTTTGCAAGTATGCCCATCTTCCAGAGCTCTATGTCAAGCTCCTTCATATAGGACGAAATGCGCTCGGAAAGCGCGCCGTAGTAGTGGTCCTCAAGCTCCTGTCCCTTGGGCGGGCGCGAGCCTATGAGGGTGCGTCCCGCAAAAACAAGGTCTTTTCTCTCAAGGAACTTTTTATAATCTATAAGGAAATACTCTTGCTCAACGCCTATGCTGGGAGTGACCTTGTTTACGTCGTCATGCCCCAGAATATGAAGAAGCTTTACGGCCTGTTCGTTCAAGGCCTGCATTGAGCGAAGAAGAGGCGTCTTTTCGTCGAGCGTTTCGCCCGTGTATGATAAGAACGTGGTCGGTATGCAGAGCGTAACGCCGGACATGTCCTCTTTTAAGAATGTGGGCGAGGTGGGATCCCACGCCGTATATCCGCGTGCCTCGAAGGTCGCGCGAAGACCTCCCGACGGGAAGCTTGAGGCGTCGGATTCGCCTTTTATAAGCACCTTGCCGTTAAATTCGAGAATTGCGTGACCGCCGTGCTCCGCCGCAAGAAATGCCTCGTGCTTTTCTGCGGTTGAGCCGTTTAAAGGCTGGAACCAGTGTGTATAGTGAGTGGCTCCCCTTTCGAGCGCCCATTCCTTCATAACAAGGGCGATCTCGTCTGCGACCTCGCGCGAAAGCTGATATCCTCCGTCTATGGCTTTTCTGAACTCGGAATAAGCCTGCGCGCTTAAACGCTCCTTTATTATACTTTCGTGAAAAACATTGCAAGCGAAATCTCGCTCCATTACAAAATCATTATTATTCATACAAAATCACGTGTGATCCATTTAAGCTCGGTGGGACCTTATGGATTATTCCTTTCTCCCAAATGCTCGGGGTATTTTTATAATAAACGCCTGAGTGTTTTATATAATAAGTTTAATTAAACTCATCAAATGCAAAACCTGTGCCCTCTGCCTCCGGGACATTGTAATAATCCCATTGGTGATCGGTGTCGCGCATAAATTCGCTTGTGACATTGAAGTATTTATGCGCCGCATTCATCATGTACCTGTC
>JAFOLN010000336.1 GCA_017419325.1 Clostridia bacterium | reverse complement strand
TCGATGTCTGTCTTGTCGAGAGCGTCCTGCGCCTTACCCTTTAAGTCGCCTACGCCCGCCTTTATCTTGTCGTCAATGTCCGTCTTGTCGAGAGCGTCCTGCGCCTTATTCTTTACGCTGTCAACACCGGCTTTTATCTTGTCGTCGATGTCCGTCTTGTCAAGGGCTTCCTGCGCCTTATTCTTTACGCTGTCAACGCCCGCCTTTATCTTGTCATCGATGTCCGTCTTATCAAGAGTATCCTGTGCCTTGTGCTTGAGCGTTTCCTTTGCGTCCTTAACCTTTAACAGAGCCTCGTCACGGGCCTCCTGCGCTTTTTCCTTAGCCTCGCTGATTTTTTCCCTTGCCTTTGCCTCGGCCTCCTCACGCGCGTCGAGCGCTCTGTCCTTTACGTCCTCAACCGCGCCTCTGACCTTGTACTCCGCGGAATCGCGCACGTCCATTGCCTTGTCCTTTACGGTCTCGGCCGCGTCCTTTACCTTATCCTCGGCCTCATCGCGCATATCAATCGCCTTGTTCTTTACGGTCTCGGCCGCGTCCTTCACTCTGTTTTCGGCTTCGTCGCGCACCTCGAGCACCTTGTCCTTTGCGCCCTCTACCGCGCCTTTCACCTTATCCTCGGCTTCGTCGCGCGCTTCAAGCACCTTGTCCTTCGCGCCCTCTACCGCGCCTTTTACCTTATCCTCGGCCTCGTCACGCATTTCAAGCGCCTTGTCCTTTATGTCCTCAACCTTATCCTTTATACCCATATATACACACTCCTTTCCGAACATTTTTTGTTATGTTCAGTATAACATTTTTCCGACTTAAAAGTCAAATTATACTTGGGTGCGAAATTTTAATATATTGCGAAGCTTCGCCTCGTCCTTTATGCCCGGCGCGCTTTCCGCTCCTGTCATAATGTCGACCATGTACGGCTCGTATGAGGCGGCTGTTTTTCCTATGTTTTCCTCAGTTATGCCGCCCGCAAGGATTACGGGGACGGGGCTCTCACGTCTCAACTCATCATATATCCCGAAGTCGGCTGCCTCTGTCGATGACGACGCGTTCGCGGGCGTGCGGGAGTCGCAGAGTATCGCATATACGCCCGCGCCGCCCAGAAGGCGCGCGCACTCACCTATGTCGGCCGTGCCGAGTCTTTCAATGCGCTCCTTCGCGGTCATGGGAAGCGTCTTTATAACGCCGATGCCCAAAGGCGAAAGCGCGCGAACGATATATTCGGTGTCATGAAGCGTTTCGTTGAAATGGAGCTGAACGAAGTCGGGACGAAGCTCGCGGATGAGTGAGACCGTCTTCTCGCGCTCGCCGCCCGTGACTATACAGGTTTTAAGACCCGGCGGGGCGGCAGCCATAAGGCGCGCCGCTTCCGCACTCGTTAAATTCCACGGTACACGGATGGGGTACTCCGTTACAAAGCCGGCAATGTCGGCGTGAAGCTCTCCCAAAAGCCGCACGTCACGCTCCCGCATAAGGCCGCAGATCTTTATCTTCATTTCGTCCCACCGCCGCACATTTCAAGGTAAAACGACGCCGTATCACGCGCCCTCCAAAGGGCGGTGCCCACAAGCACGCCGGAGGCTCCCGCTTCGATGGCCGTTTTTGCGTCCGCGGGCGTTTCTATGCCGCTCTCGCTTATAAGGCAGGCGTCTTTCGGTGCGAGGGCGGCAAGCCTGCCCGTTCGCTCCACGCCGCCCGCGTCCTTCTCAAGCGTCGCTATGTTGCGGTTGTTTATGCCTACAAGCGTTGCCCCCAGCTCCGCGGCAAGCTCAAGCTCATGTTCGTTTTGAGTTTCCACAAGCGGTTCAAGCCCCATGGATACCGCCTTCTCGTAAAGCCTTCGGATATCGTCCGTTTGCGTCGTCGCGCATATGAGCAGCACCGCCGACGCTCCCGCGTCCCGTGTTATGTAAAGCTCTTCCTCCGTTGTTATGAAGTCCTTCCTCAGTACGGGTATGCCCGCCGTCAGGGCGATGCTTTTAAGAAGCTCCACCGAGCCGCCGAAGTGCTTTTCCTCCGTTACGACCGACAGGGCGGGCGCGCCAAGGGATTCAAAAAGCCTCGCCATCTCTGCCGGGTCTCTCCCCCGCGCAAGGTCTCCCTCTTTCGGCGACAAAAGCTTTATGTCGGGGATAACGGGTATAAGTCCGCTTTTATGCTTCTTTCTTATACTTTCTTCAAAGCCCCGCATTACTTCTCACCCGCGAAAGCGTTCGATTTTTCCCTTAAGGCGTTAAGCTTCTTTTCGGCGGCTCCGCTGTCGATAAGCTCGCCGGCCAGTGCTATGCCGTCCGCAAAGCTTTCGCACTTTCCGCCCACGTACAGCGCACCCGCGGAGTTTATAACGATGGCGTCGCGGCGCGCGTCCTTTATCTCGCCTGCGAAAACGCCGTTTATGGTGCGGGCGTTCTCCTCGGGGGTGCCCGTTTTTATGTCTTCAAGGACGCAGCGCTTAAGACCGAACTGCTCCGGCGTTATTTCATACTTTTTGACTTCTCCGTCTCTGAGTTCATTTACACGTGTTGCGCCTATGAGCGATATTTCGTCAAGGCCGTCCATTCCGTGGACGAACATAGCCCGCGTGTAGCCAAGCTCCTTCGCAACATACGTTACTGTGTCAAGAAGCTCTTCCTTATATACGCCCAGCAGATGGCGCGGCGCGAACGCGGGATTGATAAGCGGGCCTATTATCGTATAGAATATGGTCTTTATGCCAAGCTCCGTCTCCGGCGGCAGCACCTTGCCCATTACAGGATGGAAAAGCGGCGCGTAGATAAAGGCGATGCCTATGTCCTCTATGAGCTTCTCAACCTGCGCGGGCGTGAGGTTTATGTTTACGCCCAGCGCCTCCAGAACGTCCGCGCTGCCCGAAAGGCTCGATATGGAGCGGCTGCCATGCTTCGCAATGGGGATGCCGCCCGCCGCCGCAACAAGGGCCGTGGCCGTGGAGATATTGAAGGTGCTCAGTCCTCCGCCGGTGCCGCAGGTATCCATGAGTTCAAAGGACACCCTGGGCTTGAGCGGTACGCAGTTTACTCTCATGGCCTTTGCTATGGCCGCAATTTCGGGAAGCGAAGCGCCCTTCATCAAAAGGGCGACCTGGAAGCCCGCGATCTGAACGTCTGAGACTTCGTTTTTGTTGATTGCCGCGATAAGTGCGAAAATTTCGTCCGAGCTGAGATTCTGATGGGTCGTAAGCTTTGTTAAAATGTCCTTATACATGATAATTTCACCCCTGTTTTAAATTTTTTTATATTATAATTGGTTTATGCACTCCTTATTGCCTGTTTCATAGTCTTAACGTATTGTGAAACGCGCGAAACGCTGTCCGCGCCGTATTCGCCTATTATCCTGACTATCGCCGAGCCGACTATTACTCCGTCGGCGGCGGCCGCCATGGCCTTCGCCTGCTCGGGCGTCGATATGCCGAAGCCCACCGCCGTGGGGA
The DNA here is from genome assembly GCA_017419325.1 of Clostridia bacterium. Classification (GTDB taxonomy): domain Bacteria; phylum Bacillota; class Clostridia; order Oscillospirales; family RGIG577; genus RGIG577. Next base: position 8,717 of record JAFOLN010000336.1, on the reverse strand, counting down.
TATCCGATACTTTTTTTACAAGGCTCGTCATTTCGCCGACATTCGATGCGATGCGGCTCCGCTCGCCCGTGACGCCAAGCGAGGACACGCAGTATAAAAAGCCGTCCGCCTCTCTTGCTATCATCTCTATGCGCTCTTTAGAGGTGGGCGCTATAAGGGAGATGAAGTCCATGCCGTATTTTTTTAAGAGCGGCGAAAACTCCTCCTTTTCCTCATAGGGCACGTCCGGGAGTATTACTCCGTCCATGCCCGCCTCACGGGCGCGTTTTATGAATCTTTCTATGCCGTAGGAAAAGAGCACGTTTGCGTATGTCATGAAGACGAGCGGCACGCTTACGTCCTTCTTTAGCTCCGCCGCCATGTCGAGTATCTTATCGGTTGTCACCCCGCCCGACAGGGCGCGCACATTGGCCGCCTGTATGACGGGGCCCTCCGCCGTGGGGTCGGAAAACGGTATGCCAAGCTCTATTATGTCGGCTCCCGCCTCCGCCATGGCGCGCACAAGCTTCTTTGTAGTATCAAGGTCGGGGTCGCCGCACGTTATGAACGGTATGAAGGCCTTGCCGCCCTCGAACGCTTTTCGTATATTGCTCATTCGTATATTTCCTCCCCTCTGTACCGCGCCATTGCGGCGCAGTCCTTGTCGCCTCTGCCGGAAATGTTTATAACGATTATTTTTCTTTTATCCATAGTCGGCGCAAGCTTCATGGCATAAGCCACGGCGTGGGCGCTCTCTATGGCGGGAATTATGCCCTCGGTGCGCGACAGGTACTCGAATGCGTCCACCGCCTCATCGTCGGTCACCGCCACGTATTCGGCGCGGCCCGTATCGTGAAGATACGCGTGCTCCGGGCCGATGCCGGGATAATCGAGCCCCGCGGATATGGAATAGACGGGGGCAATCTGACCGTATTCATCCTGGCAGAAGTAGGACTTCATGCCGTGGAAGATGCCCGCCCGGCCTGTGGCTATCGTGGCCGCCGTAGACGGGGTGTCCGTGCCGAGTCCCGCCGCCTCGCAGCCGATAAGTCTCACGGACTCGTCTCCGATGAAGTGGTAGAACGCGCCGATGGCGTTTGAGCCGCCGCCCACGCAGGCGATGACCGCGTCGGGGAGCCGTCCCTCCTTTTTCATAAGCTGCGCCTTTATCTCCTTTGATATAACGGCCTGAAAGTCTCTTACCATCTCGGGGAACGGATGCGGCCCCATGACGGAGCCCAGAACATAATGCGTGTCGTCCATTCGCGCCGTCCACTCCCGCATCGTTTCTGAAACGGCGTCCTTAAGCGTCGCCGTGCCGCTTTTGACGGGATGCACCTTCGCGCCCAGCAGCTTCATTCGGTAGACGTTCAGCGCCTGACGCTTCGTGTCCTCCTCACCCATGAATATCTCGCACTCCATGCCCATGAGCGCCGCCGCCGTGGCCGTTGCAACGCCGTGCTGTCCCGCGCCCGTCTCCGCGATGACGCGGGTCTTGCCCATCTTCTTTGCAAGCAGCGTCTGCCCAAGCACATTGTTTATCTTATGGGAGCCGGTATGGTTCAGATCCTCGCGCTTTAAGTAAATTTTCGCGCCGCCTAAGTTTTCGGTCATATTCTTTGCATAGTACAAGCGGGACGGGCGGCCTGCGTATTCGTTCAAAAGCTCCGTAAGCTCGCGGTTGAACGCCTCGTCGTTCTTATAATGCTCGTAAGCCGCTTCCAGCTCTATAACGGCGTTCATAAGCGTTTCCGGTATGTACTGACCGCCGTGTGTTCCAAATCTTCCTTTTGACATCTTATATCCTCCGTTTTTTTATCAAAAAACAAATAAAAAAGACCCTTCCTCAACGTAAAAACGTCAAGGACGAGTCTTAAAAAGCTCGCGGTGCCACCTTGATTCGGAGAGATACTCTCCGCGCTCTTTGAGATACCAACATATCCCCGGCAACTTACGTATGCCTTCACGTCGCCGAATACTCGGGGAATCTCCCCTGTGTTCGGACGCCCTCAGCGGCCCATTTGACAGCTTGTTTTCCATCGGGCTCTCACCTGCCCCGACTCTCTGTGGGAACATCACTGCCGTTACTCCCGCTTCAACGGTTTGTATTTGTGTTATATAATACCATCGCAGTTTTCTCTTGTCAACACTTTTTTGAAATTTATTCTAATTCGTTTTTCGGCGGATAACAAAGCTCGCCCTCGCAGACATAGTACGTCGGTCTGCCGTTTATAATGCGGTATTCATCCGTTTCGCCCGTGAGCCTAAACGCCCAGTCGGAGCGAACGCGCAAACCCTCGGGCAGCTTTTTGTCGCCTGTCACGCAGACTATCTTCTTTACGGGCAGGCGCGAATAAAGATAGAACGCGAACGCCACGGGGCGCGAGGCCGCCTGCGCGTTCATAAATGCGTTGTGGCGCCCGAGTACCGCGTCAAGCTCGCCGTCCTCCGTAAGAAGGGAGAGCCTTGAGAGCACGAAAGCCATCATGGTGTTGCCCGACGGCAGCGCGCCGTCGTATGTCTCCTTCGGCCTTGAAAAAAGTCTTTCGTTCTGTGCGCCCGAGAAGAAAAAGCCGCCGTTCGCCTCGTCCCAGAAATCGCGGCATATTTTCTTTGTAAGCTGTGCCGCTCTCTTTAAATACTTTTCATCAAAGCATGCCTCGTACATCTCTAAAAGCGCGAAGGCATAGAAGGCGTAGTCGTCTAAAAAGCCCGCGCCCATGCACTTACTTCCGCTTATGCCCGCATAGACTGTCCCGTCCGATGTAAGCTTGCTTTCTATGAACGAAAGCGTCTCTTCGGCCTTCTTCGTATACCGCGCTTCACCCGTTATGCGTCCCGCCATGGCGTAGGCCGCCGCGGTAAGGGCGTTCCATGAGGTAAGGCGCTTTTTGTCGGTGTGGAGGCTTTGGCGCGTCTTTCGGTATTCATACACGCGGCGAAGCAGCGCGTCCATCTCCCCGGGAGGATTCGGGTTGTTTATAAGATGAAGAATGTTCTTCCCGTGGAAGCTGCCCTCGTCCGTCACGCCGAAGTAATCGCAGAAGCGTTCGCCGTCCTTTTGTCCAAGCAGGTTTATAAGCTCGCTTTTTTCAAAAACGTAGTACTTTCCCTCCTCGCCCTCGGAGTCAGCGTCCTGCGCGGAGTAAAACCCGCCGTCGGGCGACTCCATTTCGCATTCGAGATAGGAAAACACCCGCGCGGCCACGTCTTTGTAGAAGTCGTCGCCCGTCTTTTCATACGCCATAAGGTAGGCTGACGCAAGCCACGCGTTTGTATAGAGCATCTTCTCAAAATGGGGCACAAGCCAGTATTTATCCGTGGAGTAGCGACAAAAGCCGCCGCCCGCGTGGTCGAATATGCCGCCGCAGTACATCTGCCAAAGCGTCTTTTCGGCCATATAGGGCGCTGTGCTCAGAAGATACATCATGGCCTGTCCCGACGGGAACTTCGGCGCGCCGCCGAAGCCGCCGAAATCGGCGTCAAAGCCGCCCTCATACATTGCGATAACGTCTTCCTTTGAGGGTTCGTCCGCGTCCCCGTCCGGCCGGGCGTCCTCTTTATTCAGCGCGGCCGCAATCTGAGCGCAGCGCGTAAGCGCGCCCTCCCTGTTATGCTCCCACTGCTCGCTTACGGCTTCAAGAAGCTTTAAAAAATAGGCCTTCGTAAAATAATTGCCCGCGTAGTATGGCTTTCCGTCGGCGTCCGAAAAAATGCTCATAGGCCAGCCGCCTCTGCCCGTCATAGCCTGACATGCGCGCATATATACGCCGTCTATGTCGGGGCGCTCCTCACGGTCCACCTTTATGCATATAAAGCCGCGGTTCAATACCTCGGCCACCTCTTCGTCCTCGAAGCTCTCATGGGCCATGACGTGGCACCAGTGGCAGGTGGAGTAGCCGATGCTTATAAACACGGGCTTCCCCTCGCGCCGCGCCCGCTCGAACGCCTCCTCACCCCACGGGTACCAGTTCACGGGATTGTGCGCATGCTGCAAAAGATAAGGGCTCGTTTCATGTATAAGCGCATTTGTATGCATTATCGTCACCTCGAATATATTATCCGCTGTTTTATATGGTTTAATCCGATATCAAATAAACGTACAGCGTGTCAAAAGGCCCGAAAACCGTGCTTTCGACACGCTGTTTATGTTTTATTGCGACCTTACTCCACCGTTACGGATTTTGCAAGGTTTCTCGGCTTGTCGGCATCGAGGCCGCGGGCGAGGCTTAAATAATAGCCCAGAAGCTGAAGCGGGATTACGCTTAAGCTGCCCATGAAATGGGGGTCGGCGGTCGGGACATATGACACGAAGCTTGCGGTATCCTCAATGTCGTAATGGCCATAGGCCGTTATTGCCGCAAGGTATGCGCCTCTTGTCTTGCACTCGGACATATTCGAGATGGTCTTGTCGAAAAGCTCGGGCTGGGTAAGCACACTTATTACAAGAGTGCCGCCCTCTATCATGCTTATGGTGCCGTGCTTAAGCTCGCCTGCGGCGTATGCCTCCGAATGGGCATAGGATATCTCCTTCATCTTAAGGCTGCCCTCAAGCGACACGGCATAGTCGAGGTTCCTGCCTATGAAGAATACGTCGTGGACGTTTACGAACTTCGCCGCGAACCACTGAAGCTTATCCTTTGTCTCAAATATCTTCTCTATCTTATCGGGCAGAGCGTAAAGCTCGGATATGTAGTACGCGTACTTTTCATCGTCTATCATGCCGCGCACGTATGCGAACTGGATGGCCAGAAGGTAGCCCGCTATGAGCTGAGTCGAGTATGCCTTCGTCGTTGCAACGGCGATTTCGGGGCCCGCAAGCGTATAGAGCACATAATCGGCCTCTCTTGCGATGGTCGAACCGACGACGTTGACTATGGCAAGCGTCTTTACGCCCTTCTCCTTTGCCTCTCTCAGGGCGGCTATGCTGTCGGCCGTCTCGCCCGACTGGCTTATTATTATCACAAGGCCGTTCTTATCGAGTATGGGCTTTCTGTATCTGAACTCCGACGCAAGCTCCACTCTCACGGGAACGCGAGCCAGATCCTCTATTACATACTGCGCCGCCATGCCCGCATGCCATGCGGAGCCGCAGGCAGCTATATATATCTGCGATATATTCTTTATATCCTCGTCCGGGATGCCTATGCCGCTGAAGTCGATCTTTTTCGAGTCTCCGTCATCCTTTATAACGCTGTTTAAGGTGTCGAGTATGGCGCGGGGCTGCTCATGTATCTCCTTCATCATGAAATACTCGTATCCGCCCTTTTCAGCGGCCTCCGTGTCCCATGTTATCTCGACGAGCTCCTTTTCTATCGGTTCGCTGTCTATGGTAAAGAACTCCGCCGAGCCCTCCTTAAGGCAGGCGATTTCCATATTGTCAACATAATATACGTTCCGCGTATACTTGAGTATTGCCGGCACATCGGACGCGATGAACGTCTCGTTGTCGCTTATGCCCACGATCATGGGCGAATCCTTGCGGGCGGCCCATATCTCATCGGGATGGTCCTTAAACATTACCGCCAGCGCATACGAGCCCTTTACGCGCACCATGGTCTTTGCTATGGCCTCGCACGGGGGGCATTTATACTTCTTATAATAGTAATCCACAAGCTTTACAAGCACCTCCGTGTCCGTATCGGAGTAGAACTTATAGCCCTTTCGCAAAAGCTTGGTCTTCATCTCCATATAATTCTCAATTATGCCGTTATGTACGCCGATTATGTCGGAATCCTTTACATCCATGCCGGAAATATGGGGGTGCGCGTTCGTTTCGCTCGGTTCTCCGTGAGTCGCCCAGCGGGTATGGCCTATTCCCATCGTCCCGTGGAGCGCTTTGCCGGAATCGGTCTTATCGAAGAGCTCCTTAAGCTTGCCCTTCGCTTTTACGACCTCAAAATTTCCGGTGCTGTCGCGTACCGCAAGGCCTGCCGAATCATAACCGCGATACTCAAGCTTTGACAGTCCCTCAAGAAGTATAGGCGCGGCGTCCCGCCGTCCCACAAAACCTACTATACCACACATACTTTTTTCTCCTTTACTTATTTATATCAGCCGTTGAATGTTACGTTTTCCCTTTTCCCCTCCAGAATATCCGCTATCCTGCGGCTTGCCTCTCCGTCGCCGTAGGGGTTTACCGCCATGCTCATGGCGCGGTACACCTCGTCGTTTTCCAGAAGGAGCCTGAACGTATCATATATTTTGTCTTCATTCGTTCCCACAAGCTTAAGCGTTCCCGCCGCTATGCCCTCCGGGCGCTCCGTTGTGTCGCGCATGACAAGCACGGGCTTGCCCAGAGCGGGCGCCTCCTCCTGTATGCCGCCGGAGTCGGTCAGTATAAGATAGCTTTGCGCCATGAAATTGTGAAAATCGAGAGCGTCCAGCGGTTCAATGAGGCGTATGCGCTCGTCGCCGCCCAGCTCCTCCCCGGCGATCTCGCGTACTGTCGGGTTCATATGTATAGGATATATGGCCTTTATATCCTTATGCTCGTCGCATACTCTGCGGATTGCGCGGAACATATTGCGCATGGGCTCGCCCAGATTCTCGCGGCGGTGCGCCGTTATAAGGATGAGCCTGCTGTCCTTCGCCCATTCAAGCTGGGGATGGGTATAATCCGCTCTGACCGTGGTTTTGAGCGCGTCGATGACAGTATTTCCCGTAACGAATATGGTGTCCTCCGACTTGCCTTCTCTGAGCAGGTTGTCTCTCGACGTGGCGGTGGGGGCAAAGTTGAACCTGCTTATTATGCTCACCGCCTGGCGGTTGAACTCCTCCGGGTACGGGGAGTAAATATTGTTGGTGCGAAGGCCAGCCTCCACATGGCCCACGGGTATCTGAAGATAAAAGCAGGCCAGCGCCGTTACGAACGTGGTGGAGGTGTCGCCGTGTACCAGCACGATATCGGGCTTCTCGCTCTCAAGCACTTCGCGTATCTTAAGAAGTATGTTCGACGTTATGTCAAACAGCGTCTGTCGGTCCTTCATGATAAACAGGTCATAATCGGGAACGACTCCGAATACGTTCAGAACCTGATCGAGCATCTGTCTGTGCTGTCCGGTCACGCAGACCACCGTCTTCATTGTGCTCCTCGACTTCAATTCGTTCACGAGGGGGCACATTTTTATTGCCTCGGGGCGTGTACCGAATACAAGCATGATCTTTTTCATCTGATAGCCCTTTCTGATATAGCATGCCCGAATACGGCCGTAGTTTTATGTAAACCGATTCGACCTGCGTAATTTTTTAGCGTTGTATATTAGTTGTATATTGAATGATATTATACCACAAATATATACATATGAATCATGAACGTAAAGAAAACTTTTATTAAACCTACCAAAATGCGCATGGTTTTTCGACAAAAACAAGAAGAGCGGACAATACCGCTCTCCCTTTGATTTTATCAGTCTTTGCATTCCAGGACGTATCTGTACGAGCTTATGCCGTTACGCCGTTCGCCCGCGCCTTCGGCCATTTTCTGAGACGCAATGTTGTCCTCGGCAATCCAGCTCCAGGTAAGCTCAAAGCCTCTGTCGTAAGCCATCACCATCGGGATGTATGTGAGAAGCCTGCCCACCTTCTTTCCACGGTAGGCGGGGTCTATTACACAGTGCCAATAGGTGCATTTTTTGCCCTCTATTCTCAGCATATGCACGCCGCAAAGCTTGCCGTTCTCATCGATAACGAGCGGCGAATTGCAGATGTGCTTCTCCCAGTCGTCGACGGGGATGTCATTCTTATTAAGATATTCGCGCCAGAGCGCGTGAATGTCCTTCCTGTATTTTTCCTCATAGGGAATGACCGTAAGACCGTACTGTTTTGCTTCGGCAGTGATCCTTGCGACCTCCGCCTTAATGCTTTCGATGTTCTTTGCAACGTCTATTTCATAATTAAGGTTCCTGCTTTCAAATTCAAAGCCGCAGCTTTCAATAAAGGATACAAGCGCCTTATTGTTTGCGGAAAGCTCCTCGCCTCTGTTCACGACTGCCGTAACGCAGTCCTTGTCAAGCTTAAGGTTTACGCCCCCGGCATTCTTATCGGCTATGATTCTCATGTCCCAATATGCATTTTCATCGCGAAGGAAGAAAAGGACATCTTCCTCCATAATATAATCGCTTTTCGGCGATATATTTTTCAACCTCATCAAACATCATATAGTGGTTCGTGATTCTCGATTTGTGCGCCGATTTGAATTCCTTCAGCACCTTGTTGTACTGTTTGCCGTCGGTAATTAACTCCATTAAATGATCCCTCCTTTGAAAAAAGGCGTTTGCACGGTAAAAAACTTTGAATATTGCTTTTACGGTACGCTCAGGCGAAAAAGCACAAAAAAACGGCTTGTGCCGGATTATCCGTTTTTCCCTGAACATAACATCCGCCTGCAGACAACTGTCGTTTGCAGGCGGATAATAGTAAACTGTAAATATTACGGCTTTAAAACGTATCGATACGAGCTAACCTGATTGAAGCGCATACCTGCGGCACTGCACATTCTAATCGATGGAGTGTTTGTATCTGCAATCCAGTTCTGGCAATAGTCAAATCCATTATCAGCAGCGATGGCCATCGGTACATAAGTAAGCAATCTACCTATCTTTTTGCCCCTGTATGTGGGATCAATCACGCAATGCCAAAAGCTACATTTTTTCCCCTCCATTCTGAGCATATGCACGCCACACAGCTTATCATTTTCGTCCACAACAAGGGGCGAACTGCAAATATGTTGATTCCAG
>JAFOLN010000335.1 GCA_017419325.1 Clostridia bacterium | reverse complement strand
GCCTCATGGCGAAAAGCTTCGGAGACCTGAAGGAGCGCCCTCATGCCGACTATATATGGCGCGCTGAAGCTTAGCAATAAGTAACGCCTCGCGGAAAGGGGCGCGAACAGCGACCCCGAGAGCGAGGGAGCGGAGAGACGGAGAGGCGGCCAGCCTCTCGGGACTTTTGGTACTTTTGGTCACAAAAGTACGCCCCGCCGGCAGGCGACCGAAGTCTTTAGAACGAAGTTCTAAAAAGAATTTTTGAAAGAACAGAACATTTGCTTTACAAATAAGCAAAAAGCAATTTTAAGTCTTTTTGAGTCTTCAGAGCGAAGCTCTGAAAAAAAGGAGCGTGTCATATGCAGATAACAAAATTATCGGATTATCCATCCGTCGGCGCGCCGCTTTACGATATGCGGGTGCTGCTTAACAAAACGGGGAAGCACGAGGTCGTGAAATTCTCCGTTATAACCTTCGAGCCCCACGTCCGCGTGCCGCTCGAGGGCGAGAGCGTCCATGAGGAGGACGAATACTCCTTCTTCATCGAAGGCGGCCTCTATACCGAGAGCGGCGACACGCGCACCACAGTGCGCGCGGGCGACGTAACGCTCATCCCCGCCGGGGAGCGTCACTTCTGCGAGAACCGTTCGGATGAAAAATGTACTTTAGTTTGTGTGATGGTGAAATAATATGTATAAAAAAAGAATCAAAAAAGTAACGGAAAACATGCGCGAGATGGGGCTTTCCCAGATAATAGTCACCTCAAGCGCCCCCGTGTATTACCTCACGGGACAGTGGGTCGACCCCCACGAAAGAATGCTCGCCCTCTATCTCGACGATACGGGACGCGGCGTCCTCTTCGGGAACCTGCTCTTTAAGCTGAACCAGCAGGTATTCCCCCAACAAATACACACCGACAACGACGACCCCACGGCGGGCATAGCAAAAATTTTAAAGCCCGGCACGGTGGGCATCGACAAGTTCTGGAGCGCGAAGGTCCTCATCTCCCTCATGGAGAAGCGCCCCGACGTGCGCCCCGTTATCGGCAGCGCCCCGGTGGACACGGCGCGCCTCATAAAGGACGAGCAGGAGATAGAAGCCCTCATTCACGCCTCGAAGATGAACGACGAGGTCATCGCCTTCGCCATATCGTCCCTTCGTGACGGCGTGATCGAGGCGGAGCTTATGATAGACATAAACCGCGAGTTCTCCGCCCGCGGCTCCGACGCGCCCACCGCTCAGATAGTGGCATTCGGCCCCCACTGCGCCGAGGAGCATCACGAAAGCGACTCCACCGTGATAAAGAAGGGCGACAGCGTCATATTCGACCTCTACACCCCCATCTCCCGCTACTGGTGCGACATGACGCGAACCGTATTCTTCGGCGAGCCCTCGAATAAGCAAAAAGAGGTCTACGACATCGTAAAGAAGGCAAACGCGGCGGGCATAGCCGCCGTGCGCCCCGGCACGCCCCTTCGCGACATCGACCGCGCGGCGCGCAGCGTCATAGAGAGCGCGGGCTACGGCGAATATTTTACCCACCGTCTCGGCCACGGACTCGGCCTTGACTGCCATGAGCCGCCCGACGTAAGCGCCGCAAGCGAAGCCGTGGCCCGTGAAGGCATGGTCTTCTCCGTCGAGCCGGGCATATACCTCCCCGGCGAGTTCGGCGTGCGAATAGAGGACCTTGTGCTCGTCACGAAGGACGGCTGCCGCGTGCTTACGAGCGCGAAAAAATAGCCGATCCGCCCAAAACAGGCATGAACCGTATAAAAATACGCGCGGGCGCACCGCTTCGCGGTCTTTTCGCGGGCGTCTGCTTCCGTAAAGAAGGCTTTTAATGAACAGCGAAAGAAACAACGCCATTGTAAGAACGGGCGCGGCAGGCATCGGTGCAAATCTTTTGCTTGCGGCCCTCAAGCTTGCCGTGGGCATCGCGGCCAATTCCGTAGCCATAATAACGGACGCGGTAAACAACATCGGCGACGCCATGACGTATACGATAACGGTAGTCGGCACCCGCCTCTCCGAGAAGGAGCCCGACCGCAAGCACCCCTTCGGCTACGGGCGCACCGAATACCTCACGACGCTCATCATCGGCGTTGCCATACTCTGCGCCGGTATTGAGGCTTTAAAGACCTCGGTGGAGCGAATCCTTAACCCGGAGCCGAGCGACTACGCCGCCGTAACGCTCATCATAGTCTCCGCCGCCCTTTTAGTCAAAATCCTCATTGGGCTTTATACGAAGAAGCGGGGGCGCGCGCTTGATTCCCACGCCCTCACCGTTTCCGGGAACGGCGCCCTTCACGACGCCATCGCCTCCGCCGCGACGCTTGTCGCCGCCATTGTGTACATCCGCACGGGCTATAATATCGAGGCGTGGATAGGCGCGGCCATCTCCGTTATCATAATAAAGGAGGGCGTCGACACCATGCGTGAGACGGCGGGCGTGATTTTGGGCAAAAGCACGGACGTTTCCCTTGCCTCGGCCGTCAAAAAATCAATACTTGACTTTCCCGAGGTGGACGGCGTATACGACATAGTGATCCACAGCTACGGCCGCGAAAGGCTCATGGGCAGCGCCCACATCGAGGTGACCGACAGGCTCACCGTGGCATGGATAGACAACCTTCAGCGCGCCATCACCCGAAAGGTAAAGGCGGACACGGGCGTCGAGATGCTGGGTCTTTCCATATACGCGATAAACTCCCGCTCCGAGCGCGTCATAAAGGCGCGCGAAACGGTGCGCGCCATATCGCTTGCGACGCCCGGCGTAAGGCAGATGCACGGCTTCTATATTGACCGCGTTGACAAGACCATGAGCTTCGACGTGGTGGTGGACTTTGACGTGAAAGACAAATCCGCCCTGCGGGATGAGATAACCGGGAAGGTGCTCGACGCATACCCCGAGTACGACGTAAAGATAACGGTGGACAACGACTTTACCGACGAATAACGCGCCCGCGCGGGACGCGTAACGAATAAAAAGGAGGACAAAACAATGCTTGAAGCAGGCAAAAAAGCGCCCGGCTTTACCTTAAACGACAAGGACGGTAACCCGGTCTCGCTTTCCGACTTTTCGGGAAGAAAGACGGTACTCTACTTCTATCCGAGGGACAACACCTCCGGCTGCACGCGTCAGGCCTGCGCCTTCGGACGCACATATGAGGAATACGAGCGTCTCGGGGTCGCGGTCATCGGAGTGAGCCGCGACAGCGAAGCCTCACACAGAAAGTTCGCCGAAAAGAACAGCCTCCCCTTCATACTCCTCTCCGACCCGGAGCTTACGGCCATAAAGGCATACGACGTATGGCAGGAGAAGAAGCTCTACGGCAAAACGTCCATGGGCGTGGTGCGCACAACGTACCTTATAGACGCCTCCGGCACGATAGAGAAGGTGTGGCCGAAGGCCAAGCCGGACACGAACGCCGACGAGATACTCGCGTATCTCACGGCAGAATAAGAACCGCCCGTCCCCGCCGATACTCCCCGGCGGGGCTTTTTTTCGCGCGGCCTCCCGCCCCGCCCCCCGTGAGCGGATATCTTTTTCAGACACGCTGTTTCTGAAGACTTTGAATGTCCCGCCTCAATGGGAAGTCTTTGGAAACGCAAAAAGGCTGTGTTTCAGGGCAAAAAAAGAGAACGCTTCCGCGTTCTCTTTTAGGATTTTCTCTTTAAAGCGCCTTCTCGTAGGGCGGGGACTTGGGTACTATTACCTTCTGAATGTCCGCGCCGAG
>JAFOLN010000334.1 GCA_017419325.1 Clostridia bacterium | reverse complement strand
TTTGACAGCAAAAGTACCAAAACTGCCGGGGAGCTGGCCGCTCCCCCGTCCCCACGCCCCTCGCTCTCGGGGTCGCTATTCGCGCCCCTTTCCGCGAGGCGTTACTTAATGCAGACTTAAAACGCGCCATTTATAGTCGTCATGAGGGCGCGTCTTCAGGTCTTCGAAGCGTCTCGCCATGAGGCATCATTCAAGACTGTTTTGCCACCAATTGGCGCTGTCGCGCCCGTGACTTCGGTGCCCGATGGTGGTTGAGCGGGATTTAGAAAGAAGGTTTTTTATTTGCAGTAACCTGCTACCAGCGGGAACCCCGGACTTGACGGAGCGGCGAAGCCGCACAAAAGCCTTCCCCCCCGGGGAAGGTGGCGCGCCGAAGGCGCGACGGATGAGGTGTCACGCGCCCCGCAAGCCGCGCCTCGCACAGAATGACACCGCGGGTCGAACATCCCGCCTTGCGGAAGGCTTCGGACACGCAATTTCCCGAAAAAACGCTTCGACAAAATTCCCGTTGCTATTTTTCCCCTTCCGTGATATAATAATATGAAAATTTAAAATATTACCCGCGCCGCGGGACTTATACATATTACTTTACGAAATACGGAGGATTATTTGTGGCAAAAAAAGAAAAGCTGAAGATCATTCCCCTGGGCGGCATCGGTGAGATCGGCAAAAACATCACCGTGCTGGAATACGGCGGGGACATGATGATCGTTGACTGCGGTATGGCCTTCCCGGACGACGAGATGCTCGGAGTCGATCTCGTACTGCCCGACCTTACCTACGTCGAAAAAAACAAGGAGAAGCTGCGCGCGCTCGTGCTGACCCACGGCCACGAGGACCACATCGGCGGGCTGCCCTTCCTTCTGAGGCTTGTGAGCACCGTGCCCATATACGCGACGAAGCTCACGCTCGGCCTCGTGAGAAAGAAGCTTGAGGAGCACCCGAACATCAAGCGGCCGAAGCTTCAGACCATAAAGGCGGGCGACCGCATAAAGGCGGGCGTATTTGAGGTTGAGGCAATAAACGTGAACCATTCCATAGCGGACGCGGTGGCGTTCGCCATTAAAACGCCTGTGGGAACGGTTATATTCACGGGCGACTTCAAAATCGACACCACGCCCATCATGGGCAAAATGACCGACCTCGCCCGCTTCGGCGAGCTGGGCAACGAGGGCGTGCTTGCGCTTTGCTGCGACAGCACCAACGTGGAGCGTCCCGGCTTTGCCATGAGCGAGCGAAAGGTGGGGCGCGCCTTCGAGCGCATTTTCGCCGCGTCGAACCAGCGCATTATTGTCGCTACGTTCGCGTCGAACGTGCACCGCGTGCAGCAGATAATAAACGTGGCCGTTGAGAACGGGCGAAAGGTGGCCGTTTCGGGCCGTTCCATGGAGAACGTCATCGAGGTGGCGCGGGAGCTCGGCTATCTCGAAGTGCCCGAGGGCGAGATAATACCCATCGACATGATAAAGCGCTACCCGCCGGAAAAGGTGGTCGTTATAACGACGGGCTCACAGGGCGAGCCCATGAGCGCCCTTTACCGCATCGCCTTCTCCGACCATAAAAAGGTGGAGATAATGCCGGGCGATACGGTAATCATATCCGCGCTGCCCATCCCGGGAAACGAGAAGCTGGTGAACCGCGTTATAAACGAGCTCGTCCATCTGGGCGCGCAGGTCATAAGCGAGAGCGCCGACGACATCCACGTTTCGGGACACGCCTGCCAGGAGGAGATAAAGATTCTCATAAACCTGGTAAAGCCGAAGTTCTTCATCCCGGTGCACGGCGAGCCGAGGCACTTGAACGCCAGCCGCCGCCTGGCCCAGTCCCTTGGTTACCAGTCGTCGGATATAATGATGATGGAGATAGGAAAGGTGCTGGAGCTCGACTCCAAGTCCGCCAAGTTCAACGGCACGGTGCCCTCGGGCAAGGTGTTCGTTGACGGCCTCGGCGTGGGCGACGTGGGCAATATAGTGCTGCGCGACAGGATGCACCTTGCGCAGGACGGCCTTATCGTGCTCGTTGTGACCCTCGACTCCGAGGGACGCATCATGTCCGGCCCCGACGTGGTGTCCCGCGGCTTCGTATATGTGCGCGAAAGCGAGGAGCTTATAGAGGAGATACGCGACGTGGCGCTCTGGGCGTTCGAAAATCCCGACAGGAAGCCCGGCCAGCCGAAGGACAAAAAGGGCGGCGACTGGGCGCAGAAGAAAAACAAAGTGCGCTCCGCCGTAGCCGAGGTAATCTACGAACGCACCAAGAGAAAGCCTATGATTTTGCCCATAATAATGGAGATTTAGCGAAAGCGAAAGCCCCTGCGTTTGCAGGGGCTTTTTATATGGAGCAGCTTAAAGCCTTCGGTTTCCTCGGGAGGTTGGTTTTCGCAATTGTTTAATCCCGCATTACCCCGGCGGGCACCCGGCGCCCGGAGCGTCGGCGGGGACGTAATTTTCCCGAAGCACACCTCAAAGGTTTTTCGGGGGAATACAAAAAAGGCTCCCCCATGGGGAGCCTTTTTATCGTTTTATCAGCCCAATACCGCCGAATCGGTCAGGTGCTGAAGCACCAGCTCATTTAATACCGCCATCTTTATATAGCGCTTGCCGTAGGTGTCTTCAAGCTGCTGAACATTCGTGGTGAGGGTGTTCTCCTCGAAGTAGTTCGTTACAGCCTCGTCGGTGGCCTCGATGTTGTCCTTCTCGGCGATGGCCTGTATGATCAGGTTATATTCCGCCTGCTCCTTGATGGTGTCGGCCTGCTTCTCCTTCATGTCCTCGATGCTCTCCGCGCCGACGTAGGAGGATAAGAACTCCTCCAGCTCCATGCCGTAGCTGTCGGCGGAGGACTTGTAATATGCCGCCATCATGTCGCCCTGATAGTCAAGGAACGACTCGGGCACCTCGGATACGGTGCTGTTCTGCATGAGGTAGTCGTTTATATAGCCGGAAATGTTCGTCTTCTCCATGTCGGCCTTCATCTTCGTGCGCATGTCCTCAACGGAGGTCCAGCCGTAGTTCGAGAAGTTTATGGCAACGAAGTCGTCCGTAAGCTCCGGCGTCGACTCCTCGATGATGGAGTTTATCTTAATGGTGAACACCGCGTCAACGCCCGCCTTTGAGGGGTCATTCGGGTACTCGTCGGGGAAGGTCACGTTTATGTCGAACTCCTCGCCGGGCATATGGCCGATTATCTGCTCTAAAAAGCCGGGGATGAACGAGTCCACGCCGATGGTGATGCGCTGGTTGGTGGCCGCGCCGTTATCGAAGGCCACGCCGTCGATGTATCCGGTGTAGTCGATGTTTATGATGTCGCCGTCGGCTACCGCGCGGTCAAGTATCTCGGTGTCCTCGGTGTAGTTGCTCATAAGGTAGTCGATGTTGTAGTCGATAACGTCGTCGCTTACCTCGTATTCCTCAAGGGGAACCTGTATCGCGTTGAAATCCTCGGGCAGCGTTACGTAATCCGACGCCTTGATGCCCTTGAAGGTGCCGTCGTCGTTGAGTCCGGCGCTGTAATTTACGGTGCCGTCATCGTTGAATACTTTTTCGTTCTGAGCGCTCTGACAGCCCGCGAAAAGCCCCGCGAACATGCCCGCCGCCAAGACAATGCTAAGCGTTCTTATCTTCTTATTCATTTTATCCTCCATTTATAAAGCATAGTATGGAAACAGTATATACGCATTCTGTGAATATTTTGTGAACATGAGACGTTTTTTTTTAGAAAAACTGCGCCGTTTACCCACGGCGCCCGGGGGATTTCAAAGCAGGGCAAGCCTTGCTTTGTGAAACGACCCGAAAATCAGGTTATGTAAACTTGTTCTTTGCAGATTTGCAAAGCAGATGTTCTGCTTTTACAACAATTCTTTTTTAGAACCACGGTTCTAAAGACTTTGGTCGCCTACCGGCGGGGCCTACTTTTGTAACCAAAAGTAGCAAAAGTTCCGGGGAGCTGGCCGCTCCCCCGTCCCCACGCCCCTCGCTCTCGGGGACGATGCTTACGCCCCTTTCCGCGAGGCGTTACTTAATTCTAATGTTTAGCGCGCCATTTATAGTCGGAATGAGGGCGCTCCTTTTGGTCTTCGAAGCGTCTCGCCATGAGGCATCATTCAAGACTGTTTTTCCACCA
>JAFOLN010000333.1 GCA_017419325.1 Clostridia bacterium | reverse complement strand
CGTCCATATCGTGGAAGACTTCTTGTCAGCGGACACTTCTATGCCGTTTTCAATGAACGCATCGTAGAGCGCCTTTATATCGGCGGACTGATATACCGTCTTGTCAGTCATGTCCACGGTGGTGGTCATCTTGTTTTCGGCACCCTGCGATATAACGTATGAGTACTTGTCCGCCTTGTTTTCCGTTACCTCTGCGGTCGTCCTTGTCGCCGCGTCCGTATCGCTCAAGTGATCGCGGAATACCTTGGGCAGGTTCTCCTTTGCCTCCTGCGCGATAGTTTCGTAATCGGCGTCGGAAAGCGCGCTCGTCGTCTCTACCATGTCCTCAAAGCTTGTGAGCGAACCGCCGAATGCCTTGTAGTAAGCCTCGGCCTGCTGCTTTTCGCGTTCTGCCTCGGTGCCGGTATACGACAGTGCCGGAGAGTAATCGTATCTTACGGTGAAGGTGTCGAAATATCCTATCGGGAAGGTCTCGTCTTCCGTCGTAGTCTTTACTCTGTATTCGACCCACGGATGAGCGACTCCCGAGCTGTCCGCGGTGGTGCCGCTTTGAACGTACTCTGTCTCAAATGCCGTCTCCATGCCGCCGTATACCTTTACGAATTTTACATTCTCCACATCATAGTCGCGCACGTTGTTTATGCGGAAGGATACGCGGCTCTTGTTTGACGGCCAGAATCGGAGAGTCCTGCCCTGAAGCTCCGTCAGGTCGTTAAAATACCAATCCTGCCAGCCCTGGTCGTTTCTGTGCTCCCAGTGGAAGTTGCTTACATACGGTGAGGTCGCTATATCTACGAGCGAAACGCTGTGGCGCGACGTATAAACGGTCTCGCCGTCCGCGACCTTCGAGGCGTATATCTCATGAACGCCCAGCTTTTCGGGCTCAGAGAGGCTTATTTTCATGGTAGCCTGACCCTTGGAGTCAAGCGTTGCCTTGCCCGCTTCTTTGCCGCCGTCGTGGACGGTCACCTCGTCGCCCGCCTTTCCGTATACGGTCACGGGCACCTCCGCGCCCGCGTTGTATACTACCTTTTTGGGGGTGCTCATTTCAAATACGTCGGTATTCACAAGGAAGCTCACTCTCTCAGAACCGTTCCCGCCGCCCTCATAAGTATAGTAAAGTGTCGCCTCGCCTCTTACATATCCGTCCTTGGCCTCGGCATATATGAGTATGAAGGGGTCGGTCTCGCTTCGTCCCAGGTCGATATTATACTGCGTCTGACCGCCCGACAGCACTTTGCCTTCTGTCTCCCTGCCGCCCGAATACGCGTAATCGAATGCGTCGATATGCGTAAGAGTCATGCCGTTGTACTTTGTTATTTCGGCGTTCGTGTACTTCACGCCCGCGAACTTCTTTGTCGCCGATATCTTTACCGCAAGCCAGTCGGAATGACCGGGCACGGTCTCTGTCGTCACGTCAATGAACGCGCCGCCGAATACATTCACGCCCGCCGTCTTCTCTGGAGCCATGCCTGAAAGATTGAGTATCTGTCCGCGCGCGAGCGCAGTCGTCTTATATGCCGCCTCGCCCTCCGTTACGGCTTTGGACGATGTGCTGTATACGCGGTTTATTATGCCCTGGGGGTCTGACAGCAGCCGAAGCGCGTTCTCGTCGCCGGTCTTTACCTTTATGCCTATTACGCTGTATGCCGACGTTTCCTTCACGGGCAGATACGGTACGGTAAGCTCGCCCTGTCCGCTTGCCATGCCCTTAAGAGACCATCCGTCGTAAACGAGCAGGTACCCCGTCTCATCGGAGCCCTCCTCTGCGACCGTTGCGCTGATTGAGCCTCTCTCGGCGGCCGTCACCGGCATCACGGCATTAAGATCCTCGTCGAGAACTGCCGTAAAGCTCGGGCTCCACATATTGCCGCTCTCATCGAAAAGCTCGTACTGCGCGTCATCGGGAAGTCTGTTAAACGTCATCGTAACGCGGGCACCCGGCTCAAGCGATGATGAGTAGTAGCTGTCTATAAAATACATACTGTTGCCGTTTATGTCGCTCTCAACGCTGTATCCCGGATATCTCACTGAACCGTCGGATCGGGTAACCTTAAGATTAGCCGGCTGCAGGCAGTTCGCGGAGGCCATATGCGCCTCGTCATCCGACTTGCCCGCGGGAGTTACCATGAGCACCGGCGTGATTATCATACTGTCCCTGTACGAAAGCTCGATATTGCCCGCGTCCGCCGTGCCTGCCGGAACGGTCAGCGTAAGGGGTATATATTTTCCGCCGCCCGCATCCAGATTAACGTCGTACTGGGTGTATATATCATCGAAAACAAAGTGTCCGTTCTCATCCGTATACGTTCCCGAACCCACCGAGAACGATTTTACATACAGGTTCTCATTTTTATTAAGGTCCGTGCGCGTAATTTCCTGCGTGAAGCTTACATACTGACGCACCGCAGGCGTGCCCAGCGGGGTAAGAAGTGTGCCCTCAAGGCTCCCGCGGGTGAAATTCTCGAATTCCACATCAATACTGTCGCGGCCGCTTACGGATTTCGTTACCGTATTGCCCGCAATACCCCTTATATCGCCCCACGTCGCGCCGCCCGCAAGCGTCACGTCAACGGAAGCTGCGGTGGGCAGTATCGGTATATGCTTTATCTCTGCCGAGTCGCGGCCGTTAAAGTATACGCGGCCCATTACGCCGCCCGGCGCAGAGTAGTCGGCATATACATTATATTCAAGGGCTCCCCCGGTGCTTCGTATCGTAAGATTTGCTACCTTCGGAAGGTCGAGCG
>JAFOLN010000332.1 GCA_017419325.1 Clostridia bacterium | reverse complement strand
GGTCGAGCGGTATCTGACCCGAGGTATAGACAAAACCTCCCGCCTCTATGGCCTGCGAATACGGCCCTATTGCCTTCGGGGCTTTGTTTGTTTCAATAATTTTCATCACTTATCACTTGCATCCGTATTATTTTTAATAATGTCCTTTATTACCTCGCCCGCTATTATAAAGCCCACCACGGGGGGCACGAACGACGTGCTGCCCGGCGCGTGACGCGTTGACGAAAGCATCTCCTCGTCGGGCGTCTGCCCAGGCGCAAAGCCCGTGGGCGGCTCCTTTGAATATACCACCTTGAGCCGCTTTATCCCCCGCTTTTTAAGCTCCTTTCTCATCACCCTTGCAAGCGGGCAGACAGACGTTTCGTATATATCGGCCACCTCGAACGCCGTGGGGTCAAGCTTGTTCCCCGCTCCCATGGAGCTTATAACAGGGACGCCTGCCGCCGTTGCACGTTCTATGAGGCAGAGCTTACCCGTCACCGTGTCAATGGCGTCAACTACGTAATCGTATTCGGAAAAATCGAACTCGTCCGCCGTGTCGGGCGTATAAAATACCTTCCGGGCGTTTATCCTTATATCCGGGTTTATATCAAGGCAGCGCTCTGCCGCCGCCTCCGCCTTAAAACGCCCCACCGTGCTGTGAAGGGCGTGAATCTGGCGGTTTAAGTTCGTAGGACTCACCTTGTCGCTGTCTATAAGGTCAAGCGCACCGACGCCGGCTCTTGCCAGCGCCTCCGCCGCACAGCCGCCAACGCCGCCAATTCCGAACACGGCAACCCGTGCGCCCGAAAGCGCCTTCATGGCGCTTTTCCCGAATATAAGCTCCGATCTTGAAAACTGATTAAGCATTTTACACTTCCCGCCGAATTAAATTACATATATATACTTAAATATAATAGCAAATATATACTAAGCCGTCAACATATCGGATATATGTTGTGTTCAAGTTTACGAAAAAGCATTTTCCTATTGACTTAATAGGTTTATTGCGCTATAATCCCCTTAGCAGGTGAAAGAGGGTCTTTTTTAAGAATAATCAAGCTAAATTGAATTTTACTTGCGGTTTTTCATCGGCTTTAAAACATAACTTAATTTACGGATTTTCAGAAGGTGATTTTATGCAGATTTATGCGGACAATGCGGCCACCACGAAAATGAGCCGCACAGCAATAGATGCGATGACCTCCTATATGAATGAAGTGTACGGAAACCCTTCGAGCCTTCATTCGGTAGGTCAGAGGGCCGCCGAGGCGCTTGAGGACGCAAGAGAGCGCGTTGCGGCAAACTTAGGCGCGAAGCCCCGCGAGATATACTTTACCTCCGGCGGCAGCGAGTCCGACAATCAGGCGATAGTCTCCGCCGCCACTTTCGGCGCGAAGAAGGGAAAGAAGCACATCATATCCACCGCCTTTGAGCATCACGCGGTACTCCATACGCTTGACAAGCTAAAAAAGCAGGGCTTTGAGGTAACGCTTCTTGACCCCCACGAATGCGGCATAATAACGGCGGCAGAGGTTGCGGCCGCAATACGCGACGACACCGCGCTCGTGACCGTTATGTACGCGAACAACGAGATAGGCACCATCCAGCCCATCGCCGAGATAGGCGCCGTATGCAAGGAGCGCGGCGTTATATTCCACACCGACGCGGTGCAGGCTGTGGGCCATATAAAGATAAACGTAAAAGAGCAGAATATAGACATGCTCTCCCTTTCGGCGCATAAGTTCCACGGTCCCAAGGGCGTTGGCGCGCTCTATTCGAGACTCGGCATACCGCTCACGAACATAATCGAGGGCGGCGCGCAGGAGCGCGGCAAGCGCGCGGGCACCGAGAACATCCCCGCCATCATGGGCATGGCCGCAGCCATGGACGAGGCGTGCGCTAAGATAGACGAAAACCGTGAAAAGCTCGTTAAAATGCGCGACAGGCTCATCGAGGGTCTCTCCGAGATTCCCCACTCCATCGTAAACGGCGACAAGACCTGCCGCCTGCCCGGAAACGTGAATATGTGCTTCGAGGGCATCGAGGGCGAATCGCTCCTTCTCCTTCTTGACGCGAAGGGCGTTTGCGCATCCTCCGGCTCCGCATGCACCTCCGGCTCGCTCGATCCGAGCCATGTGCTTCTCTCCATAGGCCGTCCCCATGAGGTGGCCCACGGTTCTTTAAGACTCACGCTCTGTGAGGAGAACACCATGGAGGAAGTTGAATATACTATCAAAGCAGTTAAAGAAGTTGTAGAATATTTAAGGGAAATGTCACCCGTTTGGCATGATTTGAAGGAGGGTAAAAAACAGTATGTTATACAGTGAAAAGGTTATGGATCATTTCCAGCATCCGAGAAACGTAGGTATTCTTGAGAACGCGGACGGCGTCGGCGAGGTAGGCAACGCAAAATGCGGCGATATCATGAAGATATACTTAAAGATCGACAACGGCATTATAACGGACGTTAAGTTCAACACCTTCGGCTGCGGCTCCGCCATCGCAACCAGCTCCATGGCTACCGAGCTTATAAAGGGCAGACACGTTTCCGAGGCTCTTGAGCTTACGAACAAGGCCGTTGTAGAGGCTCTCGACGGACTTCCGGCACATAAGCTCCATTGCTCCGTGCTTGCGGAGGAAGCCGTTAAGGCCGCTATAAAGGACTATTACGACAAGAACGGCATCGAATACGACCATTCCATGTTCCCCGATTGCGAGAACTGCGAAGGCTGCCAGATGTAAGTAAATCCCCGTGAGGTTAAAGCCCGCGTTTTCATTGGAAAGGCGGGCTTTTTTGTGGCCGCGCGGCGGGGATTCGCCTCGATACCTTGTGTGTATACATGCGTGATTATGTAAGCCATTGTGCCCCTTAGGGCATGAAAAAACCGCCCCGTGGGCGGTTTATCATTTCTTGTTGTGGTATTTTATAATAGTCGACATTTGCTGACACAACCAGTCAAGCTCTTCCCAATCTAGTTTTGCATACAAACTTGGCTGTGTATCATCTTCAAAGCTGTTGATTCTTCTTT
>JAFOLN010000331.1 GCA_017419325.1 Clostridia bacterium | reverse complement strand
GGAAGAGGGTCTGCTTGTGGGCATTTCGTCGGGCGCGTCCCTGTGGGCGGCAACGCAGCTTGCAAAGCGTCCCGAGAACAAGGGAAAGACAATAGTCGCGCTTCTTCCCGATACGGGCGAGAGATACCTCTCAACGGCAATGTTCAGCGAATAAAAAAAGCAGAAAAAACGAAGCGGACCGTGGCTTAAGTGCTCACGGTCCGCATTTTATATTTTACAATCGTATTCACGGTTCAGAAGGTCGCATAAGGTTATGCTTTCAAGATAACTGTCTATCATTTCATCGAGCTTTTCCCACATGGGGAGAGTCTTGCAGGAGGACGCATGGTCGCATACGCTTGCCTTGTCGCCCACGCAGGCGACGGGGGAAAGGCTCAGCTCCGTAAGCTTTAAAATGCTTCCCACGGTATACATACGAGGCTCCTTTGTAAGCGTATATCCGCCGCCCTTGCCGCGAACGCCCGAAACAAATCCGGCCTTGCTCAAAATGGCGACGATGCTCTCGAGATACTTTTCGGATATATCATGACGGGCCGCAATATCCTTGAGCGGTACCGAACCCTGCCCGTCGTGCTCGGCAAGGTCAAGCATCACGCTCAGAGCATGGCGCCCTCTTGTTGATATCATCATGTTTCCCACCTCCGGTATAAACCTAGTATAACACGGGGTTTTCCCTAAATCAATAAATAATTTTCAAAAAACCCTGTGCCGGAAGCGCTCACTCTGTTATAATGGCGTAGGTAATAACGCCAAAAAGGGCTTTATATAAGTGAATTAAGGCATAATAAGGCAAAAAGGAGTCATTCTATGTTCATGCGTGAACTTAAGATAGAGGTTTCACATTTTGATATAAAAACGCCGAAGCTGCAGCATGGCAGTGAGATACGCATCGCGCTTATAAGCGACCTGCACAGCTATATGTACAGAAACGAGCAGGAGGGGCTTATCGCTCTCATAGAGGCGCAGCCGCCCCACATAGCGGCGCTCTGCGGCGACATAGTAGACGAGAAGATACGCCCCCGCGGCGCGTATACGCTATGTGAGAAGCTTACAAAAAAAATGCCCTGCTTTTACGTTACGGGAAACCATGAATTCAGAAGAAACGACGTACCGAAGATAAAGGAGAAGCTGACCTCACTTGGGGTTAGGGTGCTGTCGAACGAATACGTGAAGGTCGAAGCTGCGGGAAACAGCTTTATTCTCGCGGGAGCCGATGACGACGAGGGCTATATGGGTCACGACAGATGGATGACCGCCGTGAAGGCGGGGCTTTTGGGGCTTGAGAGTGAAAGCGGCCCGAAAATACTCATGGTTCACAAGCCTCACCTCGTAAAATACTTTTCCGAATACGGCTTTGACGCGGGACTCTGCGGCCATACCCACGGCGGGCAGATACGCACCCCGTTTAAAAAGCGCGGCCTATACGCATCGGGGCAGGGGCTTTTCCCGCCGCTGAGCGAGGGACTGTATGAAGAAGGCGGCACGAAATTCATCGTAAGCCGCGGACTTGCCATAGAGCCGCATCTGCCGAGGCTCTTTAACCCACCGCAGCTTGTGCTTGTTACCGTTTCGGGCGGGTAAGCTTACGCGGGGGACTTTAAGGGCATCATGAACCCGTCCAGCTCGCGGCTGCAGATGTCGCCGCCTATTATGCGGTCTTCGAATGTAAGGAGATTCGCATACACGGTATACTCGGCCTCGTCGAAGTTATGAATCTGATAAGTGTAGCGCACGCAGACCTCGCCGCGGTAGGGTTCAAGGTCGAACCCCGCCTCCCGCTGAAGCTCGTTGTACCGCGTATACACGTCGCCGAATTCGTCGGGTATCGTTACCTCCTCGGTCTCGACCGGGTCGGGGTTTACGAGAAAGCCCATGCTTTCAAGGTAGAACACGCGCTGTTCGTTATTCGATACGCCCATGGCTTCGGGAGCTCCGGAAAAGACGGCCGCGTCCCTTTGACCGCCGTGCATTATAAGAACGGCGAAGATGGCGAAGGCCGCGGCTGCGAGAACGGCGGCGCGCGTTTTTTTGCGCCTGAATGTAAAGATAAACATACGCTCACATCCTTTTCATGATAATATGTACTTGGGAAGACGAAAAAATATGACTGTGAGGTGAAGCCGTGAGAATCGATAAAATGCTTTCCGAATGCACAGGCGAGAGCCGAAGCGATATAAAGAAGCTGATAAAACAGGGGCGCGTGTGTGTAAACGGCGTTCCCGTGCGTTCGCCGGACACGAAGATAGACGAAAAACGCGACAATGTCACCCTTGACGGGCGGCAGGTGGAATATAAGCCGTTCATATATATAATGCTTAACAAGCCAGAGGGGTATGTAAGCGCCACGGAGGACTCCCGTGAGCCCACGGTCATGGAGCTTA
Source organism: Clostridia bacterium (assembly GCA_017419325.1). GTDB lineage: Bacteria > Bacillota > Clostridia > Oscillospirales > RGIG577 > RGIG577. The sequence continues at coordinate 2,647 of JAFOLN010000331.1, read as the reverse complement.
TGCCGGATGAGTACAAAAAGCGCGGTATTTTTCCCGCCGGCAGGCTCGACAAATACACCACCGGGCTTATGATACTTACAAACGACGGACAGTTCGCCCACGAGGCGCTCTCGCCCAGATCCCATGTGGAAAAGACGTATGTCGTAACGCTGAGGGACACGCTTACCGCAGACGACGTGGCCGCGTTTCACGAGGGCATATACATCGAGGGCGGATATAAGACGAAAAGCGCCGTCCTTGAGATAACGGGAAGTCATAATGCGCGGGTCACCTTACGCGAGGGCAGGTACCATCAGATAAAGCAGATGTTCGGCGCGAGAGGGAACCGCGTCCTTACGCTTAAGCGCATATCCTTCGGCGGGCTTTTGCTCCCGGATGACCTTAAAGAAGGGGAGTCAAGGGAGCTTACAAAGGAAGAACTCGCGCTTGTTTTTGTGAAAAACGATTGATTTTCAAAATGATTTTTGTGCAATGAGTAAAATTTTCCGATTTGAGACATTTTCGCGTCCGCACGCCGTTTTTTGTGGTAATATATATTCATGCAAAAAACAGGGGGGTAATAAAGATGTCCGGTTTGCTGCTCAAAGGAGTGTCAAAACGCTACGGTAACGGTATAAACGCCGTTTCCAACTTTAATCTCGAACTTGCAAAAGGTGAACTTACGGTGCTTGCGGGGCCGAAGGGCTCTGGCAAAAGCACGATACTCAATATAATATGCGGTCTGGAAACGGCTGACGAAGGCGAAATAATCATAGATCAGCAAAACTGCGCGGGGCTTGCTCCGAAGGAGAGAGGCGTATGCGTGGTCTTTCCGAGCCACACTTTTTATCCCGGTCATACGGTATATGAAAATCTCGAATTCAGTTTAAAGCTTGTAAAATGTCAGAAGGCGGAGCGCCGTGAGCGGATAATGAAGACGGTGGAGGCTCTCGGCATTGCCGATACGCTGGAAAAGCTGCCCGAGGAGCTTACGCCGGCACAGAGCTTTGAAGCCATCCTTGCCCGCGCCGTGGTAAGGGAGCCGAAGATAATCTTAATCGACGAGCCGTTCCCCGATATCCCCACAGAGGAGCAGGAGCTGTTCTGGCAGGCAATGGTCGATCTCAATAAAAAGTTCAGGCACACCATGATAGTTGCAACGAACAACCCCGAGCAGGCGCTTGCGATAAAGGCGCGCACGGTAGTGTTAAAGAACGGATATATACAGCAGATAGACGCCGTTGACAGGATATGCGAGAATCCGGCCAACGTATATGTGGCTCAGTTTATAAACAGGTTCAACATGACGACCGCGGAGGCGGTGCTTTCGGAAAACGAAGCGGGCGGCCTTTCGCTGCTTATAGACAAGGTGTCCGCGGAGATACCCGTAATCGCCCCCGAAAACAAGAAGCTCTCAAGCTACATAGGCCGCGAGGTGACTGTTGGCATCCGCAGAAGCCTGCTTGTGCCGAAAAAGAACGCCGAGCAGGGCATAAAGGGCAAGATAGACGAGGTAACGGAGGAAAACGGCGTAAGAAAGGGCATGTTCAAGAGCAAGCTTTTCGACGCCGAGATAACCCTGGACGATACGATGAAGAAGGGCGACAAGGTGGCTCTTCAGGCAGTCGAAGGCTCGATATTCATCTTCGACCGCGACACGGGAAAGACGATATTGTAGTATCCGGATGATGTTTTAAAGAAAGCGCGAAACGCGCTTTCTTTTTTCATATAGGGAGAAGGGCATCTCTTCTTAATATAAACGGCAAAAAAACATATTTTTATATCAAAAAACTTTAAATATAGTATTGTATTTATCGGGGATTTGCTATAAAATATACTGTGTAACTGTATAAATTCTTTGTGCATAATAACGTTGATTTGCATGAGCTTTTAACCATACGTCAAGTATTTGCGCCGTCAAAATTTACCGCAGGCGGCAGCAGTCTGTTGGCCGATGCGGCGGTTGGGAGGTTAGAATGTCGGGAAGATTGTTTCAGGGCGTTATACATGAGATGAAAGATGCGGTCGACCGCACCATAGGCGTGCTTGATGAAGCGGGTACCGTTATTGCCTGCACAAATCTTGCAATGATGGGTACATCCAGGGACGAGGTGTCGGTAAATGTAAATCCCGGCTTTGAAACGCTCGTTCAGGGCGGGTATACATACAAGCCCTTCGGAACGAAGACCCATCTTGATTTTATAGTTTTTGTCGAGGGCGAGGACGATCTTGCGCTCACCTTCGCCAATATGATAGGCGTTTCATTAAACAGCGTAAAGCAGTATTACGACGAAAAATACGAAAAGAGCACCTTTGTAAAGAATATCATCCTTGACAACGTGCTGTTCGATGATATTTACGTAAAAAGCAAGGAGCTCCACTTCCAGAACGATACGAGCCGCGTGGTATTCCTTATCCGCACCGTTGATTCCACCGATTTTTCGGTGTTCGACATCATATCGAACCTGTTCCCCAACAGGAACCGCGATTTCGTTGTGAATATAAACGAGAACGATATAGTGCTTGTAAACGAGGTAAAGAGCACCGCAACGCTCAAGGACTTCGAGAAAACGGCGCGCACCATCGTAAACACGCTCCACGGCGAGCTTTTCGTTAAGTCCATCGTAGGCATAGGCACCATGGTGACCGACTTAAAGGATTTGGCGCG
>JAFOLN010000330.1 GCA_017419325.1 Clostridia bacterium | reverse complement strand
TCGTTTCTATATGCTCCGTGCGGCCCGAATAAATTTTCCTGTTCGTTTTTATCTGTTCCTTTTGCAGCTCAAGCTCCATCTTTGTCACTCCTTCGTGTTTTATATTGCATTATATTTCCCCCGGGCGCGTTTTATGCTTTCTTAGAAGCGGCAAAGACAAAAAAACCGCGCGGGGCCTTTACGGCCTCGCGCGGAGGGAAGTGACATATTATTTATGCTTTATGCCGCTGCATCGGTGGAAGCCGCTGCATCGGTGGAAGCTGCTGCATCGGTGGAAGCTGCCGCATCGGTGGAAGCTGCCGCATCGGTGGAAGCTGCTGCATCGGTGGAAGCTGCCGCATCGGTGGAAGCTGCTGCATCGGTTGCCTCTGCGTCAGTTGCCTCTGCGTCGGATGCTGCTGCCTCAGTCGGCTCCGGGATAAGAGCTATGACCTGAGCCATTTCGGCGCGGGTAGCAAGATCCTTGGGTCTGAAGCCCTGCTCGTCGTTAAGAGACATCATGCTGTTTGCAACGAGTGCGTCGATAGCGTCGGTCGCATATTTGTTTGCGTTGTCCATATCGGAAATGATTGCGGACTGTGCGAAATCGGTAACTGCAAGACTGATCTTGGATGCTTCGATGTAACGGTATACCATGGTAGCCATCTGCTCGCGGGTGATGTTGTCATCGGGCGCGAAGGTAGTGTCGGTGGTGCCCTTCGTTATGCCGAGATCCTTTGCCCACTCAACGTATGCGCCGTACCAGGAGTCAACAGCTACGTCCGTGAAAGCGGATTCGGTGTAAGCGGAAACGTCAGCCTCTGCAAGACGGCCGAGGAAGGTAACGAACTGTGCGCGGGTGAGGTTTTCTTCGGGGCCGAAGGTGGTCTCGGTCATGCCTTTTGCTATGCCGCGGGCCTTTATATCCATTACATAGATGTAAGCCGGATGTTCCTCGGAAACGTCCTCGAATGCGGTAACGGGAGCCGCGTCAACAGCGGGGGCTGCGTCAACAGCGGGAGCTGCGTCTGCGGAAGCGGTGTCTTCTGCGGGAGCAGCGCCGTCTGCGGTCGTGTCGGCAGCTGCGGTATCGGAAGCCGCAGGCGCCTCGGCGGTAACCTCTGCTGCTGCGGCGGCGTCGTCATCGGCGGCAAGCGATACTGCGCCGAATGACAGCATAACGGCCACAGCAAGCACGAATGCCATTACTTTTGTCCATTTTTTCATTTCATTCTCTCCTTAAATAGTATTTGACCAAAAAGTCTATGCATTATTATAGCATACATTTTAAAGAATTAAAGCATAAATTTAATTTTTATCGAATAAAGGGTGTTTTTGCAGGGTATAAATATAAATTTTCGTTTTTTTGTTTTATTCAAAAAAAGTGTGTGTTATAATATTTATATAAGAATATACCCCCAAAACAGCGCTCTGTTATCCATTATGACCAAACGGGCGCAGCGCACGGGAAACGGGAGGTGCTTATAATGAAAGAGCTTGCTTTTAAGAAAGACGATGTTATATTCCGCCAGGGAGACAAGGGCGCGGAGATGTACTATATAAATTCCGGCAAGGTGGGCATTTATATTGAGTACGGCACGCCGCGTCAGAGGCTGCTTGCCGAGATCGCCACGGGCGACTATTTCGGCGAGATGGCCATAATTGACAACATGCCCCGCTCCGCAACGGCGGCCGTGACCGAGGACGCGCTCATAACGTCCATAGACAGCGACACGTTCCATCAGTTCATAGGCGAGCATCCGCAGATAGCCATAGAGATTATGACGAACCTGTCGCTCAGGCTCAGAAGCCTTACGGTGGAGTTCATGGAGGCCTGCAGGACCATCTCCGAAAGCATGGAGGAAACGGGTCACATAAAGAAGAAGGGCTTAAGAGAGCGTTTAAAGAAGTATTCCGATATGTACGTCCAGTCCGCCACCATCATTGACAAGGAGACGGGAGAGGAGATATACGTGGGCAACGGATACTTCGGCGAATCGTATAACGGCATGATGTTTTAGCCGCGTGTGGTGATATGGAAGACAAGACTGCTCTGAAGATAAGCCTGCTTGAGGAAATGCCCTGCGCCGTCCTTTTCGTAAACGACGACGGCGTTATAGAATACGCAAACGATGAGGCGTGCGCCCTTTTACGAAAAGAAAGGCGCGCGCTTTTGGGGCGCGTATGCTCCGACGCATTGGGCGGCGGGACGGATTCGGGTCTTTCGCGCCTTATGGACGGCGCTGTCCGCGAGGGACGCGCGTTTTCAAAGCGGCGCGCGCCGTACCGATCCGACCGCGGGGACGGGGAGCTTTACGTTACCGCCTCACCGCACAGCGAGGGCGGAGTCATATTCATTTTGGAGGAGGCGTCGGCCTCCAGCGCGAAGGACAGCGCGATGGTTTACATAAACGAACTGAACCGACAGCTTGAATCGCGCAATAAGCTCATAGCCGAGACCTTCGGACGCTTCTTGTCGGACGATGTTGTAAAAGACCTCCTTGAGGACCCCCAGAAGGCAAACTTAGGCGGCAAAAAATGCCTTATCACCATACTTATGAGCGACCTTCGCGGCTTTACCGCGTTAAGCGAGGGCATGAGAGCCGAGGAAGTGCTTACGATGCTCAACTCCTATCTGGGCGCTATGGTTGACATAATATCAAAATACGGCGGCACCATCATTGAATTTATAGGCGACTCCATATTCGCCATCTTCGGCGCGCCCAAGGGCATGGCATCCCATGCCGGGAACGCGGTGGCCTGCGCCGTTGAGATGCAGCGCGCCATGGCGGGAGTAAACGAATACAACGCCGCGCGGGGGTTCCCGTCCCTTGAGATGGGCATAGGCATAAATACGGGGGAGGTCATCGTCGGGAACATCGGCTCCGAAAGGCGCATGAAATACGGCGTCGTGGGGCGTCATGTAAACCTTTGCGGCCGCATAGAAAGCTACAGCGTGGGCGGTCAGATACTCGTGTCGCCCGATACATACATGAGGCTTGGGGTCACGGCAAACGTGGCCGACACGCTCACCGTGTCGCCAAAGGGCGTAAAGCGCCCCATAACGCTTTACAGCATAGACGGGCTCGGCGCGCCCTATAACATATCGTGCCGCGACGAGAACCGCCCCGTGCCGAAGAGGCTTCTTTCGCCCGTGCCCTTCGAGGCAAATGTGCTTAGCGGCAAATATATAGCCCCCGAGGCGATATACGGCGTATTTACGGAGGTTTCACCCATAGAGGCCGTGGCCGAAACGAGCGCCGAGCTTCGCCCCATGGACAATTTACGGCTTTCATGGAGAGACGGCGGAACCGTCGTATTCGAGGAGGTCTTCGCCAAGGTGATAAAGCGTACGGAAAACGGATATCTTATACATTTTACGGCAAAGAACAGAGCCTTCGAGGATTATTTAAGAGGGCTTCTTAAAAACGAGAGATGAAAGAGCTAAAGCGAGTATTAAAAAGCATAAGACCGCACGAGGCGGTCATATATA
>JAFOLN010000329.1 GCA_017419325.1 Clostridia bacterium | reverse complement strand
TAAATTCGCGCCCGAAACGCCGAAAAACGATAAATTCGGCGCGCGGGTGTTCAAAATTTCCCGCGACGAGCGCGGCGCGCGCATAACGCATATGAAGATAACGGGCAGCAGGCTCGGCGTGCGCGATACGCTTAAATACGAGGGACACGAGGAAAAGGTCACGCAGATACGCGTATACTCGGGCGCAAAGTTCACTGCAAAGGACGAAGCCGAAACGGGCGAGGTCATCGCCGTTACGGGGCTTGGCTTTACTTATCCCGGCCTCGGCCTCGGATTCGAGGAGGCGGGCGAGGCGGGCGTGCTTGAGCCCGTCATGACATACAGCGTCATATTTCCCGGGGACGTAAACATTCATGAGGGCGTTGAAAAGCTCATGCAGCTTTCCGAGGAGGACCCGAAGCTCAATCTCATATGGGACGAGAGCTTAAAGGAGCTTCGCGTTCAGATAATGGGCAGCGTACAGCTTGAGATACTGAAAGAAATAATTCGCGAACGCTTCGGTATGGATGTATCGTTCGGTTCGGGGAGGATAATATACCGCGAAACGATAGCGAATACAGTCGAGGGCGTTGGGCATTACGAGCCGCTCAGGCATTACGCCGAGGTGCATCTTATCATGTCGCCCCTCCCGGAGGGGAGCGGCCTTGTATTTGAAAGCGCATGCCCCGAGGACAGTCTTGACCGAAACTGGCAAAGGCTTATTTTAACGCATCTGAGAGAAAAACGCCACAAAGGGGTGCTGACAGGCTCGTATATAACGGACATGAAGATAACGCTGGCATCGGGACGCGCAAGCGTAAAGCACACCGACGGCGGCGACTTCAGAGAGGCGACATACAGAGCCGTGCGCCAGGGCCTTATGCGCTCGGAGAGCGTGCTTTTAGAGCCCTGGTATGATTTCAGGCTCGAGCTTCCGCGGGAAAATCTAGGGCGCGCTTTAAGCGACCTTGAGCTTATGGGCGCAAAGGTATCCGCGCCCGACACATCGGGCGATTATGCCATAATAACAGGGCAGGCCGCCGTATCGAAGATAGGCGCTTACCCCGATGAGCTTCAATCCTTCACCCACGGGCTTGGGCGCATATTTCTTTCCTTCGGCGCGTACCGCCCCTGCGTTGAACCGGAAAAGGCCATAGAGGCCATAGGCTACGACCCCGAGGGCGATGTATACAACTCCGCGGACAGCATATTCTGCGAGGGGGGCGCCGCGTTCTTAGTTAAGTGGAACGAGGTGGAAAAATATATGCATCTCGACAGCGCGCTTTCGCCGCCTAAGCCCAAAGAGACGCCCGCCGCGCCCCGCACTTACGAAAAGCGGAGCTTTTCCGACGAGGAGCTTATGGCCGTTTTTGAAAACGTATACGGCCCCGTCAGGACCGACCGCTACCTTGCCATGAAGCCGAGGGAGAAAAAGAGCGAAAACGAGCAAAAATACGTTTCAAAGGCAAAAAAGAGCGGCCCCGACTACCTTCTGGTCGACGGCTACAACATCATCTTCGCC
>JAFOLN010000050.1 GCA_017419325.1 Clostridia bacterium | reverse complement strand
TCTCAAAGTCGCCCATGAACATCTCGTAAAGGCGCATGGTGTCCGCGCCGTACTCGTCTATTATCTCGTCGGGATTTACCACGTTGCCGCGGGACTTGGACATCTTCTCGCCGTCCGCGCCCAGGATCATGCCGTGGGAGGTGCGCTTCATGTAGGGCTCCTTCGTGGGCACTACGCCGATATCGTAGAGGAACTTGTGCCAGAAACGGGAATAGAGAAGGTGGAGCGTGGTGTGCTCCATGCCGCCGTTGTACCAGTCAACGCAGTTCCAGTAATTAAGCGCATCCTTGCCTGCGAGGGCCTCATGGTTGTGCGGGTCCATGTAGCGGAGGAAATACCAGGACGAGCCTGCCCACTGGGGCATGGTGTCCGTCTCGCGCTTTGCGGGGCCGCCGCAGTGGGGGCAGGTGGTGTTCACCCAGTCGGTCATAAGCGACAGCGGCGACTCGCCGGTGTCGGTCTGCTCATACGACTCCACCTCGGGCAGCTTCAGCGGAAGCTCGCTTTCAGGTATTGCCACATAGCCGCACTTTTCGCACTTTACTATCGGTATGGGCTCACCCCAGTAGCGCTGGCGCGAGAATACCCAGTCTCTCAACTTGAAGTTTACCTTGGGCTCGCCCAGTTTCTTCTCGTGGAGCCATTCTATTATCGTCTTTATCGCATCCTGAACCTTCATGCCGTCAAGGAAGCCGGAGTTTATCATAACGCCGTTCGCTATGTCAACGTATGCCTCCTTCGACACGTCGCCGCCGGCAACAACCTCGATTATCGGCAGGTCGAAGGCCTTTGCGAAGTCGTAGTCGCGCTCGTCGTGGGCGGGAACGGCCATTATCGCGCCGGTGCCGTAGCTCATGAGCACGTAGTCCGATACGAAAATCGGTATCTCTCTGCCGTTCACGGGATTTATCGCCGTAACGCCCTCAAGCTTTACGCCCGTCTTCTCCTTTGCCACCTCGCTTCTTTCGAAGTCGGACTTCTTTGCCGCTTCCTTCTGATACGCGTGTATCGCGTCGATGTTCGAAAGCCTGTCGCTCCACTTTTCGATATAGGGATGCTCGGGCGAGATTACCATGTACGTCGCGCCGAACAGCGTGTCGGGGCGCGTCGTGTATATAAGGAGCTCGTCGCCCGCGGAGGTCGCGAATTTCACCTCCGCGCCGGTGGAGCGGCCTATCCAGTTGCGCTGCTGCGTCTTTACGCGCTCTATATAGTCCACCTCGTCCAGGTCGTCAAGGAGGCGCTGGGCGTACTCGGTTATTTTAAGCATCCACTGGCTCTTCTGAGCGCGTATAACCTCGCTGTGGCAGCGTTCGCACGTGCCGTTTATTACCTCCTCGTTCGCAAGCACGACCTTGCAGGAGGTGCAGAAGTTCACGCTCATCTCCTTCTTATACGCAAGTCCGCGCTCGAACATCTTTAAGAATATCCACTGCGTCCACTTGTAGTATTCGGGGTCGGTGGTGTCCACCTCTCTCGACCAGTCGAAGGAAAGACCCAGCGACTGGAGCTGATTTCTGAATCGCGCTATGTTGTCATGGGTGACCTTCTTCGGATGAATCTTGTTCTTTATTGCAAAGTTCTCGGTGGGCAGGCCGAAGGCGTCCCAGCCGATGGGGTAAAGCACGTTGTAGCCCTCCAGCCTGCGCTTTCTCGCAACGATGTCAAGCGCCGTGTAGGAGCGCGGATGTCCCACGTGCAGACCCATTCCCGACGGATACGGGAATTCTATCAGCACATAATATTTCGGCTTCTTCGAGTTCGTCTCGGCAAAAAAAGTACCCTCTTTGAGCCACTTGTCCTGCCACTTTTTTTCAATGGTTTTAAAATCGTAGTTCATAAGTTCTTTCGCACCTTCCGTCATATGTTTCCCTGCCAGGCCGCCTGCCCGCAGGGTTTGTCCTCGTTTTATTCCGCCTTTTTCTCAATAAGGCCCGATATATCCATCTTTACGCCGTCGGCCCAAAGCCTCTCAAGGTCGTAAAAATCGCGCTGCTCGCGCTCGAATATATGCACGATTACGGAGCCGTAGTCGAGCACTATCCAGCCGCCCTCGCGCGAGCCCTCAATGTGGATGGGCGTTATGCCCTGCTCCTTTAGTTTGAACTCAAGCTCCTCATAGAGCGCCTTGAGCTGCGTTGAGCTGTTTGCGGAGCATATGAGAAAATAATCTGCTATTATCGTTACGTTAGTCACCTCAATGGCAACTATCTCGTCTGCCTTTTTGCGGTCAAGCACCGTAAGGGCGCTCTTTAAAATGTCAAGCGGAGCCGTATTCATAACATAACCTCCTTTAATATGATGAAAAATCTCCTGTCGTCTTTATGCGGGTTCGTTAAGATATGCGTTTTCATCCCTCCGTATAGGAATCCTCATAGCCTTCAATGAAGGAGTCCTCGTAGCCCGCGTTGTAGTCGTCGTAGCTTACGCTGGGCGTCTGGCTGTCATACTCCTGCGCCGTGGTGCCCTGATAGTCGGTCACCGATTCGGTGAGCTGATGCGTAAAGTCGAGAGTCTCAAGATCGTCCGCCGTTATGGGCGTTGTGTATACGTTGAAGCAGTTGTTCATAAGCTCGGCGGCCTCGTCCCGGTACATGGCGAAGTTCGCGCCGTAGTTCTCGCCCGGTATCGTATAGAACGTGGCGTCGGAAAGGCCTATCGTCGCGCCCTGAAGCGCAAGGTATAAAAACTCGCCCCGCTCAAGGTCGGTCTCAATCTGGTCAAAGGCTATCTGCGCTATGTCCGAAATGTTTACTATGTTCGACGGTTTAAGCAGCGTCTTTATGAACGCCGCGATGAACTGCTTCTGCGCCTTTATTCGGCCAAGGTCGGCGTCCGCGTAGCCGGAGCGGAACCTTACGAAGCCCTCGGCCTTTTCGCCGTTAAGCACCTGCCTGCCCGCCTTTATGTCGATGACGAGATCCTGATACGGGTCCTCGTACTGCATGTCCTGGGGCACGTCGATCTCGACGCCGCCTATCTCGTCAACAAGCTCGCGGAACGCGTCGGTCGTTATGCTGCAGTACTTGTCAATTCTTATGCCGAGAAGCTGCTGAAGCTCCTTTTTAAGGCCTTCGCGTCCCTCGGTCGCGTAGACGTAGTTTATCTTATGCTGGCGGCCGCTGTCGTCTATGTATACCGTATCGCGGGGCACGTGCAGTATGTTTATCTTGCCCGACGTCGCGTCAAGGTTCACGACCATTATGGTGTCGGAATTGTGATTCACCTTGTCTCGGCCGTATACGAGTATGTTGTATACGCCCGGCTTTCTGTCGGCGCTTGCGTCGTCTATGAATATCTGGGTGCCCGGGCTCGTGTCCGTATTGTCGGGCTCCGGCGTCGATGTTATATTAAGTCCCCTGCCTGCCGTTATGGCGACTACGGCGGAAATGACTATGGCGATCACAATGATTATGTTGAACACCGCCGATACGCGCTTTCTCGCGTGCCGTCTCTTTTCCTTCGCGGTCGCCCTCACAGGCGCTTTCGCGGCCGTTCTTACGGGCGCCTTCGCAGCCGCTTTTGCGGCCGGCTTCCTTTTAGGGGGCATCTTTTTTCCACCTGTCTGCTTTATCAAAAATAGGACCCTCCTATGAATAATGTTATTTCATGAACTCAATCGCTTCCAAAGTGTTGTGGTGTACCTTCTTGCCGTTTCGTCTCACTTCCTCCGCGGACATGCGAAGCGCGAGCTTCATGGCCTCGTCTATGTCGGAAAACGTAAGTTTTCGGAGTTTCTCCACGCCGTCGAAATCCCGCATGGGCTCCACATAGTCGGCAAGATATATTATCTTCTCGGGAAGGCTCATGCCCGCCCTGCCGGTGGTGTGGTAGCGAACCGAGCGCGCCACGTCCTCCGATACGCCGAAGCGCTCCGATATGTAGGGCGGCGCTGTGATGGCGTGCCAGAGCTTCGGCGCGTCCTTTTCGTCCTCATCCAGCGTTATGGAGTACTTTTCCATAAGAGCCTTCTGCTCGTCGGGACCGAGCTCCTTCGTTATATCGTGAAGTATGCCCGCAAGCCGCGCCTCGTTTTCATCCCAGCCGTACTGTCTTGCAAGCTTCACCGCCGTATCGGCGACTCCCTCGGAATGCTTAAAGCGTTTTTCGCTCAGGCTTTCCGACACTATCTTTACAATGCTTTCATAATCCATAAAAACGCCTCCGCCGTGCGCAAAAAACCTTGCGCGGGTAATGCCTTAACGGTACAATCCGTTTTCATATATATACTGCGCCACGCGGCGGGGAACGTATTCGTCTATCCTGCCGCCCTCACGCACCGTTTCTCTTATCATGGTCGAGGAAACTTCTATGACCTCGGCGTCGATTACCGTTATCCTGTCGCGCCACTTCTGAAAGTCGCGGTCGCGCTTTTTTTCTATCTCGGATATGCCTCCCTTAAAGCGCGGAAGCACAATAAGAGAGCATATATCAAATATTTTATCATAACTTTTCCACTTTTCAAAGCTTAAAAACATATCCGTGCCCAAAATAAGCGAAATGCTTTTCGGCTCGTACAGCTTCATGAACGTATGAAGCGTGTCCACGGTGTAGCTTACGCCCTCGTTTTTAAGCTCTATGTCGCTTACAAAGAAGCGGGGCTCGTCCATTGCGGCAAGGCGCGTCATCTCATAGCGGTGACGCCTCAGCTCCGCCTCGTTCTCCACCCGCTTGTGCGGCGGTATGCCCGCGGGCATAAGCACCAGCGCGTCGGGCGAAAGGCGGCTCAATACCTCCCGCGCCGCGTGGATGTGGCCGTTATGTATGGGGTTGAAGGTGCCGCCTAAAATTACCGTGTTAAGACCCTTTTCCATAAAAACATCCCCGCCTTAAAGCACGATCTTTTTGTTCTTTTTCGACTCTCTGTAAAGGATCATGCGGCTGCCGATGACGGCCACCACCTCGGCGCCCGTCGCGTCCGCAAGCTCCTCTGCCGCCTCCCGCGCAGACAGGCCCGACGTTTCAAGAACTCTTATCTTTATAAGCTCCCGCGCCTCAAGCGCCTCGTCGGTCTGCGTTATGAGGGTGTCCTTTATGTCCGATTTTCCCACCTGGAATATGGTATCTATGCCGTTCGCAAGACTGCGAAGGTGTGCTCTTTGTTTACTCGTAAGCAAAGTATCTTTCCTTTCGTCGTTATTTTATTTTTACGTCTTCGAAAAACTTTTTAAGCGCCGCGCTGCGGTGGCTCACCGCGTTCTTCATCTCATGGCTGCACTCGGCGAACGTCATTTTATAGGGCGGATAATAGAAAACCGGGTCGTAGCCCATGCCGTCCTTTCCCTTTCGCTCAAAGGTAAGCCGTCCCTCGCATTCGCCTCTGTATATGTGCTCTTCGCCCTTTTCGTCTATATACGCAAGGGCGCAGACGAACCGCGCCGTGCGCTTTTTTTCGTTCTTTACGTCCTTCATGGCAAAAAGGAGCTTGTCTATGTTCTCGTCGTCCGTCGCGCCCTCGCCCGCATAGCGGGACGTGTATACGCCCGGCGCGCCGAAAAGCGCGTCCACCTCAAGGCCGGAATCGTCGGACAGTACGGGCGCGTTCGTTATGGAGCGCACCGTGCGCGCCTTTATGAGCGCGTTCTCCTCAAAGGTCGTGCCCGTCTCCTCGAACTCCACCTTTATGCCCTCGTCCGAAAGGGAGCGCACAACGATATCGAGATTTCTTGTTATCTCCTCTATCTCCATGAGTTTTCCCTTGTTGTTCGTGGCGGCGATTATTTTCATGCCTGCTCCTCCCCGGCGTTCTCGTCCTCCTCGTCCTTTGCGAAGATGGCGTCAACGAACTGCTTTCCGTCGAACGGCTGCATATCGTCCATGCCCTCGCCCACGCCGATGAACTTCACCGGAACGTCCAGCTCGTTCTTTACGGCGAAGATTATGCCGCCCTTCGCGGTGCCGTCAAGCTTCGTGAGCACTATGCCAGTGATGTCGGCGGCGGATTTGAACTCCTTCGCCTGATTGAGCGCGTTCTGTCCCGTCGTCGCGTCAAGCACTAAAAGCACTTCCTTGTCCGCGTCGGGCAGCTCCCGCGCGATGACGCGGAATATCTTTTCAAGCTCGTTCATGAGGTTCTTTTTATTGTGGAGCCTTCCCGCCGTGTCGCAGATTATAACGTCGGCTCCGCGGGATTTGGCCGCCGCTATCGTATCGAATACGACGGAGGCGGGGTCCGCGCCCTCGCTCTGCTTTATTATGTCAACTCCAACGCGGTCAGCCCATATCATAAGCTGGTCGATGGCCGCGGCACGGAAGGTATCCGCCGCGCCAAGGATGACTTTTTTCTTCTGCCCCTTAAGGTAATGGGCTATCTTTGCTATGGACGTGGTCTTTCCCACGCCGTTTACACCGATGACAAGTATTACGGACGGCTTCGTGCCCGTTTTAAGGGCGCTGTCCTCGTCGTCTATCATGCCGGCCATGATGGTCTTTAAGGCCTCTACGGCCTCCATGGGCTCCTTTATTCTGTCTTCCTTGACCTTTTCTCTCAGCCTGTCCATTATCTCAAGGGAGGTGTTCACTCCCACGTCGGCCATGATGAGCGTTTCCTCAAATTCGTCGAACAAATCGTCGTCCACTTTGGAAAAGCCCCGCGCCACCGAGCCCAGCGAGCCGAAAAGCGATTTTTTCGTCTTTTTAAGTCCTTCTGCAAGCTTTTTAAAAAATGACATGATCCTGCTCCTTAATCCTCTATATTCATCTGCCGCGCGGCGTCGCGCACGTTTATGGAGATAAGCTTCGACACGCCCTTTTCCTGCATCGTAACGCCGTAGAGCATGTCGGCAAATTCCATAGTGCCGCGCCTGTGCGTTATTACCACGAACTGCGTCTTTTCCTTAAAGGTCTCTATATAATGTCCGAACCTTACCACGTTCACCTCGTCGAGGGCGGCCTCCACCTCGTCCAGCACGCAGAACGGCGCGGGACGTATTTTCAGCATGGCGAACAGCACGGCTATCGCCGTGAACGCCTGCTCGCCGCCGGAAAGGAGCGAAATGCTCTTTACATTCTTTCCCGGGGGCTGGACGTGTATCTCTATGCCGCAGCCTAAAACGTCGTTTTCGTCCTCAAGCTCCAGCCACGCGCGGCCGCCGCCGAAAAGCTCCTCAAAGGTCTCGGCGAAGTTCTTGTTTATCACCTTGAACTCCCGGGAGAATATCTCCCTCATGCGCCGCGTTAGCCCGGAAACTATGCTCTCAAGGCTGCCCTTCGCCTTTATAAGGTCGTCCGTCTGAAGCTTTAGAAAATCAAGCTTCTCCTTTACCTCGGCGTACTCCTCGATGGCGTCGGCGTTTATGCTTCCCAGCGCGTTTATGCGCCGCCTTAAGTCCGCGGCAAGCGACTGGGCGCGGGAGCTTGACACTTCATCCTGGGACAGCACATATTCGCCCGCCGTGGCCGGCGTAAGCTCATACGCCTCCCAAAGCTTCGACGCCGTATCCTCTATGCGTCCCGACGCCGACTCAAGCTTCGTTTCAAGCCTTACAAGCTCGCGCTCAAGCTGTCCCGTAAGCTCCGAAAGTTCTCGCTGCTTTCGGACGAGCTTATTGTTCTCGCCCTCAAGCGAAAGCTTTTCGTCCGTCATGGACCTAAGCTTCGCCTCCGTATCGGCGATGTCGGCCTCCATGCTTTTGCACCGGGCCTTCGCCTCTTCGATTTTCTCTTTAAGCTCTTCGTTCTTACGCTGCAGGCTCTCGGCCTCGCTTTGTATAGCGGCGCTCTCCTCGATTATCTCGCCGCCCTTCTCTTCATATGACTTAAGACGCGCTCTTGCGGCCTCAAGGTCCTTTCTTTTAAGCTCAAACGAAAGTTTTGCCTCGGAAAGCCTGTTTCCCGCCGCCTTTTCGGCGTCCTCCGTCTGTTTTCTTTCGTCCTCCGTCTTTATAAGGCGGGTATTTTCATCGGAAAGCCGCGCCTCAAGCGCATTAAGCTCGCCCTCAAGCTTTGCCTTCGACTCCTCGTCCGTTCTCATGAGGCTTGACGCGTCGGCCTGTTCGCGCGCCGCGGCGCTTCGTG
This sequence comes from Clostridia bacterium, assembly GCA_017419325.1. Taxonomy (GTDB): domain Bacteria; phylum Bacillota; class Clostridia; order Oscillospirales; family RGIG577; genus RGIG577. The sequence continues at coordinate 709 of JAFOLN010000050.1, read as the reverse complement.
CCGCTTCAGCCTCCGAAAGGCTTCGCCGTAAGAACTCGCCCTCGCTTTTATTCTTTCCCGCGTCGTCCGAAAGGGCGCGAAGCTCGGCGTCCAGCGACTCGGTTTTTTGTTTGTTCTCCTCAATGAGCGCTCCTTGCCGCGAAAGCGCCGCCTTCATGCGCTCCATCGTCTTTTCGTTTTCGGCGCACTCCTCTCTTATGCGGGCCGTCTGCGCCGTGCGGGTGACGAGTCCCGCGTTCCTTGCGAGGCTGCCGCCCGTAAGGCTGCCGCCCGCGTTTATGAGCTGGCCGTCAAGGGTGACCGCGCGCGTCTTGTAGCCCGTGGCCTTCGACGCGGCCACCGCGCTGTCTATATCCTCAAAAAGCGCGGTGCGCCCCAGAAGATAAAGAAAGATTCCGTCGTATTTTTTGTCGCATTTTATCGTATCGAAGGCGCAGGCTATAAAGCCCTTATGGCGGGAAAGCGCGTCGAAGCTGTGCCGTTGCCCTCTTACCGACGTAAGCGGCAGGAACGTGGCGCGTCCGCTCTTCGTTTCCTTCAAAAGCTTTATTGCGGCCTTCGCCGCTTCTTCATCCTGCACGGCAATATTCTGAACCGCGCCGCCCAGCGCCGTTTCAACAGCGGCGGCGAAGCGTTCCTCCACCGTGAAAAGATCGGCCACCGCGCCCTCTATACCGCGAAGGCGGCCGGACTGTTTATTTCTTAAAAC
>JAFOLN010000328.1 GCA_017419325.1 Clostridia bacterium | reverse complement strand
CCCAGTCGCTTCGCGACAAGACCATATTCTCCCTTGACATGGGCTCCCTCATCGCGGGCGCGAAGTTCCGCGGCGAGTTCGAGGAGCGCTTGAAGGCAGTTCTGAACGAAGTAAAAAAGAGCAACGGTCAGATAATTCTCTTTATCGACGAGCTTCACACCATAGTGGGCGCGGGCGCGACGGAGGGCGCGATGGACGCGGGAAACCTCCTAAAGCCCATGCTTGCCCGCGGCGAGCTCCACTGCATAGGCGCGACCACACTGAACGAATACAGAAAGTACATCGAAAAGGACGCCGCGCTTGAACGCCGCTTCCAGCCCGTTTTGGTAAACGAGCCGAGCGTTGAGGACACCATAGCCATACTTCGCGGCCTAAAGGAGCGCTACGAGGTGTACCACGGCGTAAAAATACAGGATCAGGCCATAATTGCCGCCGCAACGCTGTCGAACAGATACATCACCGACCGCTTCCTCCCCGACAAGGCCATCGACCTTATAGACGAAGCCTGCGCAATGATTCGCACGGAGATAGACTCCATGCCCACGGAGCTTGACGTGATACAAAGAAAGATAATCCAGCATGAGATAGAGGAAGCCGCCCTTAAAAAAGAGGACGACCGCATCTCAAAGGAGCATCTTGTGGAGATACAGAAGGAGCTTTCCGAAATGCGCGCCGAGTTCGACGCCATGAAGGCAAAGTGGGAGAACGAAAAGACCTCCATCGGCAAGGTGCAGAAGTTAAGAGAGGACATTGAGCGCGTAAACTCCGAGATAGAGATGGCGCAGAACAATTACGACCTTGACCGCGCCGCACAGCTTAAATACGGCGAGCTGCCCAAGCTGCAAAAGGAGCTTGAAGAGGCCGAGGCGAACGGCGAGGGCGGCGAAAAGCACACCACGCTCCTTCGCGACAAGGTAACGGACGAGGAAATAGCGAAGATAATCGAGCGCTGGACGGGCATACCCGTATCGCGCCTTGTTGAAAGCGAACGCGACAAGCTTTTGAACCTTGAGGAAACGCTCCATAAGCGCGTTGTGGGACAGGACGAGGCTGTCCGCATCGTAAGCGAGGCCATAATCCGCTCCCGCGCAGGCATACAGGACCCGAACCGCCCCATCGGCTCGTTTCTCTTCCTTGGCCCCACAGGCGTGGGCAAAACGGAGCTTGCGAAGGCGCTTGCCCAGAACCTTTTCGACGACGAAAAGAACATCGTGCGCATCGATATGTCGGAGTATATGGAGAAGTTCTCCGTATCGCGCCTCATCGGAGCGCCTCCCGGATATGTGGGCTATGAGGAGGGCGGTCAGCTCACCGAGGCCGTGCGCCGCAAGCCTTACAGCGTCGTGCTCTTCGACGAGATTGAAAAGGCGCATCCCGACGTGTTCAACATACTGCTTCAGGTGCTGGACGACGGCCGCATAACCGACTCCCAGGGACGCACAATAGACTTTAAGAATACGATAATCATTCTTACGTCGAACCTCGGTTCCTCCTATATCCTCGAGGGCATAACGCCCGACGGCGAGATATCAGAGAGCGCGTCCGCTAAGGTGTCCGAGCTTCTTAAGCACACCTTCAGACCGGAGTTCTTGAACCGTATTGACGAGACCGTATTCTATAAGCCCCTCACCCGCGACAACATCGTAAAGATAGTAGACCTTCAGATAGCCGACGTAAACCGCCGCCTTCAGGACAAGGAGCTTACGTGCGTACTCACCGACGCGGCAAAGGAGCAGATTGTAAACGAAAGCTACGACCCGTCCTACGGCGCGCGCCCGCTTAAGAGATACATCCAGCGCTACATTGAAACGCTCATCGGCCGCACCATCTTAAAGGAGGACGTGGCCCCCGACACGACGCTGACCGTCGATGTGGAAAACGGCGAATTTGTTATAAAGTAAGTGCCCGCCTCCTATAACGTAAAAGCTTCCCCTGCCATAAATCGCAGGGGAAGCTTTTTATTGGGTCAGCCCTGATTCTTTAACTCCTCGCGGACCTCCATGAGTATCTTTCCGAGCTCATTTCTGCCCTCTCCCTTTACGGTGCCCCAGAACCTGTCGCCGTGGGTGTTGCCCTCCTCAAGATAGGCGTCCCCTGTAAAGAGCAGGGCGCCCTTTAAGTCCATGTCCGAGTCGTTCCTTACGAACTTGTCACGGACTATCTCCTTCATGATGCCAATCTTTACATCCTCCCAGTCGGGGCGAAGCGGCACGCGCTTTCCTCTGCTCTTTGCCGAAGCCGGTGTGGCATACGTCTGAAAGGGCTTGCGCTTTTCCATATCCAGAGTCTTGGCCGCCTGGAAGGCATGCTCCACCGTGGGGTACTCCATCCCCTCATACTCCACCTTGCCGGGATAGAAGTTTGATAAAAATCCATACGCGCCTTTAAAACTCCTGATTGCTTCTGACATAATTCATACACTCCTTTTTTCTTTGTACTGCAATAATACCATTACGGATGTACCAAAATGGGGCCATCTGCCGCGTGTTTTCCCGCGGGCAGTTTTTTATTGACAAAAGGGCGTCCATATACTATAATTCCTATTAAATAGATGTGTTTACAAGTTTTTTGAGGTGATAACAATGGCATTTTCAAAAGAGGAGCTTTCGCGCTATTCGCGCCACTTCGTTCTGCCCGAAATAGGCGTTAAGGGACAAAAGAAGCTGCTTTCTTCAAGCGTGCTCGTCATAGGCGCGGGGGCGCTTGGCTCCGCCTCCCTTATGTATCTTGCGGCGGCGGGCGTGGGAAGGATAGGCATTGCCGATTTTGACCGGGTGGAGCTTTCAAATCTTCAGCGGCAGATAATCCATAACACAGAGAGTGTTGGCGACTATAAGACCGAATCGGCAAGTAGGACGCTGGGCGCGATAAACCCCGGCGCGGAGGTGAT
>JAFOLN010000049.1 GCA_017419325.1 Clostridia bacterium | reverse complement strand
TTCGTCGTAGGAGAACGTGACAAGGTCGTTATAGTCAAGCCCCTCCTCGGACAGCGTTTCCGATATGGCGCGGAACATGGCGTCGGAGCAGACGTAGTTTATCTTCGATATGGCCTCTGCCTCCACCACGGGCGAAAACCGCTTCTCCGCCGCCAGCATAAGAGATATTATGAGCGCGCACGCCATTATGAACACGGCCGCTCTGTACGCCGTCTCCCCCGTACTGCTGTGGGGACGGCGTTTTTTTAAGCCTGCCCGCCGCATTTTTGCCACCTCCGATATATCATACTATGTTGTTTTTTTGAAAAACGTGATATAATTTTTAAAAAAAGCACGAGGAATGATACGAAAAGTGGAAGAGCTCATACAGGCGCTGTCGCGCCTTTTTTCAAAAGACATAATCCGCATTACCGTGAGCAACAAAAGAAGCGCCTCACAAAAGGCGCAGAAGGTAACCGTGCGCCCCATCGTCTCCCGCGGGCAGACGCTTTTTCAGTTCGAGCGCATTATAGAAAACCAGGCTTTCCATGAGAATATGACAAAAGACGCAGCCATGGATATGCTCGGCACGCTTCTTAAAAACGACTACCGTCAGCTTGACGCCCGCACATCGGGGTGGTATGTTTCAATAAATTTTTAAAAGAAAGATAAGCTCATTTATTCGTAGAAGAAAAACGACCGGGCGGGCGTGCCCCAGGAGCATAACAGGGCAAAGAAGTATATCATAAACGAGGGCGAGTTTTCGCCCGTGCTCTGTGAGCTGGGCGTTCAGACGAAGGACGGACACATAGCGGCGCCGATGTACGATAAGTTCCGCCAGATAAACCGCTTCCTTGAGTTTATCGACGATATCGCATCGAAGGATGACGCGGAGGAGTTCAAGATAATCGACTTCGGCTGCGGAAAGTCGTATCTTACGTTCCTCGTTTACGAATACTTCATGAAGCGCGGACGCAGGGTGCGTATAGTCGGGCTTGACTTAAAGCGCGCCGTTATAGAAAAATGCCGCGATATCGCCGCACGCCACGGCTTTGACGGGCTTTCTTTCGAGGTAGGCGACATCAAGGACTACTCGCCCGCCTTTAAGCCCGACATGGTGATATCGCTCCACGCCTGCGATACGGCCACCGACTTCGCCATTTATAACGCGATAAGCTGGGGCGCAAGGTATATTCTCGCCATCCCCTGCTGTCAGCATGAGCTTAATCTGCAGGTAAAAAAGTCCGGGCGGCTCCTTTCGTCATACGGCCTTCTTCGCGAACGCTTTCTTGCACTGTCCACCGACGCCATACGGGCAAAGCTTCTCGAATACTCGGACTACGACGTGTCGGTGATGGAGTTTATCGACATGGAGCATTCGCCAAAGAACATAATGATACGGGCAAAAAAGAGGGCCCGCCCGCGAAGCGATGAAAAAAAAGCCCTCCTTTTAGATGAAGCGGAGGACTTTTTAAAGCAGTACGGCGTCACGCAGACGCTCCATACGCTTATTACGAAGCATGAGTAAACTTAAAACGGCGGTGCTGATGCACCGCCGTTTATATTATGAAGTTATTTTGCCGCAAGCGGCCGTCCTTTATTCAACAGCCTCTATAACGGCGTAATTTCCGTCTTTTCTTCTATATACAATGGAATAAACTCCGGAAATGCTCTTAAACGTGAAAAAGTTGTGGTTCAGCATGTTCATCTGAAGGATGGCCTCCTCGGTGGTCATGGGCTTTAAGGGGAATTTCTTCACCTTTACCACATTGAACTCGCCTTCTTCTTCAACAGGTTCCGCAGGCGCGATATCTATCTCCGTCTTGTCAAATCCGCTTCTTAATTTTTTCTCAAGGCGCGTCTTGTTCTTGCGGATCTGACGCTCTACGATGTCGATGTCCTCCGATAAGGATTCCATCATGTCTTTTGTAGTGCTCTGCGCCCGGAAAATGAGTGAGCCTTGGTAGATGGTGAGCTCGACGGTCTCTCTGTCACGCTCTCTCGTGATGGTGACGTTTGCCTTAGACTCGTTAGCAAAGTACTTGTCGAGTTTCTTTAATTTCTTCTCAACCTTCTCCCTAAGCGAATCACCTAACTCAAACTTTCTTGCTGTGATTGTAATGTTCATAATCTCACTCCTTTGCATCTTTTATGCAACTATATTATACAACAATCACACAAAAACGCAAGGTGTTTTTGTGACTTTTTACATGAAATTCATAAAAAATAAATCTCAAACTATCGAAAATGCCTATACGCTACAGCACAGCCGTTTTATGGCGCGTAACGTGACAGCTTATATTTACGGCCACGGGCAGCCCGGCGATGTGGGTCGCGTATGTTTTTATCTTTACGCCCAGAGCGGTGTTTTTGCCGCCTATGCCCTGGGGACCTACGCCCGTTTTGTTTATGCTCTGTAAGATCCGCCTTTCCAGCGCCGCGTAGCGGGGATTTTCGTTTTCCTCATCCAGCGGTATCTGAAGCGCCTCCTTCGCAAGCCGCGCGCACAGTTCGAAGGTGCCGCCTATGCCCACGCCCACCACCACGGGCGGACAGGGATTGCTGCCTGCAGAAACGACGCACTCCGTTACGAAATCTACTATATCATCCTCGCCTGCGGCGGGGGTGAACATTTTAAGCTTGCTCATGTTCTCGCTTCCGAAGCCCTTGGGAGCCGCCGTAATCCTTACGTTCTCCCCCGGCACGATGGAATAATGCACCACGGCGGGGGTGTTGTCATCCGTGTTTACTCGCTCAAGCGGGTCGGACACGACGCTCTTTCTTAGGTACCCGCCCACATATGCGCGCCTTACGCCCTCGTTTACGGCTTCGGTGAGGTCGCCGCCCGTGAAGTGGACGTCTTGTCCTATCTCCATGAAAACGACCGCCATGCCCGTGTCCTGGCATATGGGCACGTTCAGCTCCTTCGCGGCGTCAAGGTTCTCAAGAAGGCTGTCTAAAATATTTCTGCCCGCAGGCGATATCTCGCTCTCCTTTGCGCTCCGTATGGACTTTTCAACGTCGCAGGGCAGAAACAGGTTCGCCTCGACGAAAAGCTTCTCAAGCGTGTCGCGCACTAAGCTTACATCTATCTCTCTCATTTATTCAATCCTCCGTCGGCGCTTCATAGACCACTGCGCCATCAGAAAAAACGTACTTTATCCTTGCATCAAAATCCATGGGCTCCCCGTCCGTTATGACTATGTCCGCGTCCTTGCCCGCGGCTATGGAGCCCACGCGGTCGTCTATGGCGCATATGCGCGCCGGCGTTATCGTTATGGCTTTAAGCGCGTCCTCACGGGGAAGGCCGGCCTTGACATACATCATGGCGCAAAGCCGCAGGTAATCTATCGGCGTTTCTGGGTGATCCGTTATTATGGAAAACGGCACGCCGCACTTTTTCATGGCAAGCGCCGCCTCGAACGACAGGTTCTTAAGCTCCGGCTTGGAGCGTCCCGTCATTGCGGGGCCGAGCATTACGCGCGCGCCCATCTGCGAAAGCTCCTCCGCTATCACCTGCGCATCCGTCGCGTGAACTATGACCGCGTCAAGGGAAAACTCCCGCGCTATGCGAAGGGCCGTGAAGATATCGTCGGCGCGGTGGGCGTGAAAATGCGCCTGCACGTCGCGCTTTAAAAGCGGTATAAGGCTTTCGCACTTCATGTCGAACTCCGGCTCGTCAAGCTCGCTGTCCAGCGCGGCCCGCTCCTTGTCCGCAAGGTATCTTTGCGCCTTGAAAAGGTTCTCTCTTATTATCGCGGCGGTGGCCATGCGGGTCGTGGGCGTCTGGCTCTTCGCGTTGTACGCGCCCTTCGGGTTCTCGCCCAGCGCGAACTTTATCGCAACGGGCGCGGCGAGTATCATGTTGTCTATAACGCGCCCGCAGGTCTTTATGGCCGCAAGCTGGCCGCCTATCGGGTTCGCGCTCCCCGGCCCCGTTACGACCGTTGTGACGCCGCCCGAGAGCGCCTCGGAGAACCCGCGGTCAAGGGGGTTTATCGCGTCAATCGCCCGAAGCTGGGGCGTAGCGGGGTCGGTGTCCTCGTTTCCGTCGTCGCCCTCGAAGCCCAGGGAGTCCTCCCACATGCCGAGATG
>JAFOLN010000048.1 GCA_017419325.1 Clostridia bacterium | reverse complement strand
GACGACTATGAAAACGCAGACAGAATCGAAAACGGAGACAAAGCGCCTGGGGCGGTCTTTAATGCGACGACCGCAAAAGTCACGGATACGTCTTCATAAAAAGAGGCTTTCCGTAAAGCTTATTTCGGAACGGTTCGGGATAAGAATGGAAAACTGGCACGTAAAATGACAAAAAGTATTGAAATTGATGTATGGCGCTTGTTATAATAGTTAATACCGAATACCGTATTTTTGCACCGACCCGCAAGTGGGATGAAAGGAGACTGCTATGAAACGGAAAACACGACTGCTGAGCTGGATTCTGGTCCTTGTGATGACGCTGGGACTTTTGCCCGTTTCGGCAATGGCTGCCCTTGCGCCGCCTTATGAGAGCGGCGACAAAGAACTGATTTTCAACTGTTCCGTTATGTCGGGCGCCGGCGCGGCTCAGATGGACGGCTGGGCCTCGGGAGAGTACCCTGGTGTTCAGGAGCGCCTCGCCGAAAGCGGCGACCAGCACGATACGATGAATTCGGAATGGTTGAAAACCAGACTGATGATACGCGCCATGAACTTCGAGTCATGGGACTATGAGGACCCCATCGGATATTACGTTCCGGAAAGCACGACGGGCTCGACGCATGAGCTGACCCTTTACGGCCATGTTGACGTGGACCCGGCGGACATCACCGTTGAAGGAGTGCGCCTGAGCGGTCAGATTGAGCGTCACGTCTACGGCGACACGGACAGCGGGGGCAGCGACGGGCGGCTTTACTGGTACACCGTTCCCGTCTTTGTGCCGATGAACGACGTGAACATGGAGATCTACGTCTCGGGAGAGCTCTACGCGACCCTGCCCATAACCCACGTGAGCGGCTCCAGCCCGGTGGCGCTTTTCACCACGATGCAGGTGTACGACTATGAAGAGGGAGACGAACCGGGCACGATCCGCAGCATGACCCTGCGTGTATCCGGCTTCAGCCTTCCGTCCGACCGCCTTGGCTATACGTACAGATGGAGGGCCGACGAGGAGGCGGAAAACGAGGAGGATCAGTGGGCCTCGATCGATGCGGCCAAGGTCTCACAGGCGGATGAGTTCGGCTATCGCTTCGTGACCTTCGAGTTCAACGGAGATACCCCCTCCGACGGCATGATATGGAGCCGTCTTCTCTTTGACAACAACTACGAAGCCTATTTCTTCGGCGCCGGGAATCACCTTGTCAATATCGGCACGGCAGACTCCCCGAAGTACGCCTTTAAGACCGACTACGATTTCAGTGATGAGAATATGCCCTACGGCTATACTGCCGAGGTGCCTACTCCTTACTACTGCATATTTAAAGAGCCCGCCTCGCCCGGAGCCGATCCCGAGAAGATGCCCGAGCTTGTCGTGCTGGGCGCAAAGCTGCCCGACGGCACCGTGAGCACCCAATCCGCGAACGTCGACGTATACCAGAACCCCGGCAGCTACCTGGGCGGCGAATGGCGGCTCAGTACTAACGGCAGCTCCTGGCATGAGTGGCTCACTGCGGGGGGCAATCAGAACAAGATAGTGCTCCCTTACGCAGACAGCGGGAAGTACGGCGACTACACCATCTACGCCCAGTTCCGCAAGGACGGCCTTAAAACCGTCACCGTAAAGCAAAAGGTGAACTTCAACGACGGAACGGCGCCGAATCCTCAGAAGATAGGCGTACTTGACAAAAATAACGCCGAGGTGCCGTATCGCGACGGCGCCGCCGTAATAAAGACTGTCGAGGGGGCGCGCTACGTCTTATACGCGGGGGCTCCCGAGGGTCTTGTGCTCAGCTTCGACTATTCCGGATGCGAGGAGAGCCACCGCGATACCATGACCTGGAATGCGGACAAAAAGCGCTATGAGGCGTCTCTTGATATTGACAAGATACCGAAGGACGCCGCGGCCTTTCAGGTCTGGGTAAGCGGCGAGAGCGAAGGATATACAAAGGACAGCGCGATTTCAAATCTGCCCCTTGCTTTCATTGAGGGAGGCTTTATAAGGGCTCTCTATGCTCCCACCGTGCCTTATACGGTAAAGAAGGACGACGCGGGAAAAACGTATTACGCCGTTGCACCCGGTGCAAAGATAAGCGGCGTATTTGAGGCTGCCATAGGTGCGAACCGCACCCAGCAGATGACTCTTACATACAAAACAGGCGACGGTGCCACAAAAACGGTCTCCGTACCTGCCGAAGGCGACACAAACCGTCAGTTCAGGGCGGCAGTCGCGCTGCCGGAGGACGCGGACATGCTTGTGGGCGTGCGCTATGAGCTCCTTTCGGACGGCGCCCTTGAGGAGAGCGTGGACTACGACTTCTCCGCGTACAGGGTATTTGCCCGCTCGAACCTTACGGGGCTCCCCGCACAGTATACCGGAACAAAGGTGGAGCTTCGGAACGGCAAAAATGTCCGCACTTACTTTGTAACGGCGGCGAACCGTGATAGTGTTCCCCTGGGCGACCTGCCCGCGGGAAAGTATTCCTATGTGATAACGGGCGCGTCGGGACATATTGCGAAGGGCACCGTAAACGTCGTGCGCGGCGCCGATATAGCGCTTGACGGCCTGCCCTCGCTTGGCAGCGTGACCGTTACAACAAGCGGCTTTACAAGCAGTCTTACGGGGCAGGAGATAAACCCCTCCGCCCGCGTTGATATAACCATGAAAACGCCGGACGGCACGAACTGCAAACTTGTGGGCGTAAGCGGGCAGACATTCCGTCAGATACCCGTGGGCGCCAAAGGAACCGCAGACGTCACCTTTGATTC
>JAFOLN010000327.1 GCA_017419325.1 Clostridia bacterium | reverse complement strand
TGCGGATCGGATAAGCTCTCCGCCCTTCTTCGTATCTCATCCAGGTTTCGCGCCATCCACTTTATCGTATTATATCTTAATACAGACAGATTGCGGGAGAGACTGCTCATTATAAGCAGAAGCTGCTCCTGAGATATATCGTGAGAATACAGCGACAGCGAGTTGTCGGCGTTTACGTGCTTGATAAAGTATTTCCTCGCGTTTGAAGCGTCCCCGCCGTAAACGAGTCTGTCCACGTATATAAGCTTTGACAAAAGACTGTCCGACGTCGGCCTTTTTAACGGCATAAGCTTGTCAAGCAGCCCGTATTCTCTAAGAAGAATGAGCTTTTGGGCAATTTTCAGCCTCGTTTTGCTTCCCGCCTTTTCAAAAAGCGTTTTCAGATCGTCATAGCTGTCCGCGCTGTCGTCAATAAAAAGCGCGGTGAGCGTCCTGAACGCGTCGTCGCCGGAGGCCGCTTTTTTTACGCGCCAGATATCGGAAACGTATCCCTTTTCTCTCGCAAATAAGAGATACTCAACGTACTGAGGATATGACAGCTTTATGGTTTCGTCGTATTCGCGCACGCACCCGTTTTTGTCTGCGCGATCCTTATACGGAAACGTGACTCCGGATTCTTTTTTACAGAAGGGAGCCGTCATGCCGCCCGTTTTCGTAATGCGTATATCCGATATGGTGACAACGTCATCGGGCGACTGCGTGCCGCTGCAAAAGGATACCCATGCACCCCTGACCGTTTGCGGCACCTTAAACGTATGGTGTATCTCCCATACGCCGACCTCGTTAGGCGCGGGCGCGCTGTACGTTTCTGACTTTTTCCCGTTCCCGTCGTAGCATCCGAAGGATATCTTAAGCGCGTTTGGAAGCAGATTTCCGCTTAAGACCTTGTCCATATGCACCTTCAGCGCCGCGGTGTACGTCTCTTTTGCCTTAAGACCGAGCCTTATTCTTTTTTTGCTGCCGTGGCCGCCGAACGTAACAAAGCTTCGGCCGGGCTCAACTGTCCTTATGCTTATTTGGTCCCCTTCAAAAACCACCTCCATGTTCCCCCTCACGAACAGGGGGCACTCGCTGTTGTCGTTCGTGAACTCGTGATTTGGATTGAAATACAAATTGGTGATCCTCATTTAATTCTCCTTTGCCGCTGTCTGTCACACTGCTTCTGTCATTTATAATAGTTTTAAATCGCGGCAGTGTCAACGCGCGCGAGCCGTTCCGGGCGCAAAAACGCATATATAATTGCAAAGCCTCCGCGCAGGCGGTATAATAAGGTAAGGAGTGTGATTTACTATGAAACTAAGAAGGCTTGCGGCGCTGTTTTTAGCGTTCGTCATGCTCATAACGCTTGCCGCCTGCGGTTCATCCGGCGGCGGCGACAGCGACAGCGGCGGCGAAAACTACGACTATTCGGACGCCTATGATGAAAGCGGCGGCGACGCCTACGACGAAGCGTATGAATACGCCGACGATTATTCGGACGATTACTCGGACGACAGCTCATACGACGAGGATTATTCGGATGACGCCGCATACGATGATTCGGACTATACGCAAGGCGAACAGGACGAGCCGTCATACGATGACGCAACCGGGGCGCTAATCGATGAGGACGGGTCGTATACCTCAAGGGATGACGTGGCGCTCTATATCCACACCTACGGGCATCTCCCCGGGAACTTCATAACGAAGAAGGAGGCGCGCGAGCTCGGATGGTCGGGCGGCGGCCTTGAGAAATACGCCCCCGGCATGTGCATCGGCGGCGACAGGTTCGGAAATTACGAAGGGCTTCTGCCCGAGAAGAAGGGCCGCAAATATACGGAGTGCGACATAGACACGCTGGGCGCGAAGTCCCGCGGGGCGAAGCGCATCGTATTCTCAAACGACGGTCTCATATATTATACGGACGACCATTATGACAGCTTTACTCTGCTTTACGGGGAGGAATAGACGTGACGGAAATAATTTTGGACGGAAGCGCGGTTAAAAACATGGACGACGTCCATAATATATTTATAAACGCGCTGTCTCTCCCCTCATGGTACGGAAGGAACCTTGACGCGCTCTACGACTGCCTTACCTGCATAACGGAGGAAACGACGGTAACCCTTATGAATCTCTCCCTGCTTGAGGCGGCTGCCGGCGCAAAGTGGCCCGCGCTTCTTCGCATGCTCTACGACGCGGCGGAGGAGAACCACCGCGTAACCGTAAGGGAGATAAACGACGGCGATAAAGGAGAATGATACGTGAAAGCACTTATAACGGGAGCAAGCTCCGGCATGGGGCGCGACTTTGCCCGCGCTCTTCACAGGATGGGATATGAGCTCATCCTTGTCGCAAGGCGCGAGGATCGCATGGTCGAGCTTGCGAAAGACCTTTCCTGCGACGCAAGGATCATACCCCTCGACCTGTCGGTGCGGGAAAACTGCTTTAAGCTTTACGAGCTTACAAAGGACGAGGACATCGACCTTCTTATAAACAACGCGGGCTTCGGCATCTTCGGCGCCTTCGACGAGATAGACCTTACGCGCGAGCTTGAGATGATAGACGTAAACATATGCGCCGTTGATATCCTTATGAAGCTTTTCTTACGCGACTTTATAAAGAAGGACTCGGGGCGCATCTTAAACGTGGCCTCGGCCGCGGCGTTTATGCCCGGGCCGCTTCTGTCAACGTATTACGCCACCAAGGCGTATGTTTTGCGGCTCACCGAGGCGGCAAATTACGAGCTTAAGAAACGCGGCAGCCGCGTGAGCGTAAGCGCTCTATGCCCCGGCCCTGTGGACACGGAGTTCAGCGACACGGCGGGCGTGAGGTTCGCGGCTAAGGGCCTGAATTCGCAGGCCGTGGCCGACTATGCGCTTACGCAGGCGCTTCGCGGCAAGGTGACGATAGTGCCCGGCGCGGCCATGAAGGTCGGCCGCTTCTTTACGCGCCTTGCGCCGAGCGGTCTGCTTTTGTCGGTTGCGTACAATTTTCAGAAAAG
>JAFOLN010000326.1 GCA_017419325.1 Clostridia bacterium | reverse complement strand
CTGTACGCTGCCCATTATCTGAACGCGAAGCTCCTTTAAGCTTTCGTCCCATATGAGATTGAGCTTCGGATCCTCCTCGGAAAGCGGCATGAGCTTTTCAACGCCCTCGTGGATGTTTACGTCCCCGGGGAATATGACGCTGTAAGTCATGACGGGCTCAAGCACGCCCGCCTCGCCCGCTTCCTCGAATCCGAGGCCGAGACCGGGATAAGTAAAGCCAAGCCCCGTAACGGCGACGACCTCGCCCGTTTCGGCTTCGTCCTTTGCGGTGAACTTTGCGCCCGAGTATACGCGTATCTGCGTGACCTTTTCCTCGTGTCCCTCGTATTTAAGCGTATCGCGCACGCCGAGCCTGCCGCCCGTTATCTTCATATGCGTTATGCGCGCGCCTCGCTCATCGCGGGAAATCTTGAATACACGCGCGCCGAATTTATCGTTTTTCGGCGTTTCGGGCGCGAATTTATAAAGCGCGTCTATGAGCGTATCTATGCCCGTAAGCTTGAGAGCCGCGCCGAAGCAGCACGGAAAGATTTCCGCCGATGAAACGGCGGCTTTAAGCGAGCTTTCGGATATATCGCCCGTGTCAAGGTATTCGCCCAGCATTTGCTCCCCGGAAACGGCGATGCTCTCAAGGTCGGGAGCCTCGCAGTCGAAGAATATGCCGCCAAGCTTTTCGGAAAGCTCCGAGATAAGCTCTTCCCTGTCGCGCTCGGTCATGTCCGTTTTGTTTATGAAAACAAAGGTGGGTATGCCTCTCTTTCTTAGAAGCGACCAGAGCGTAAGCGTATGGCTCTGAACGCCCTCGGACGCGCTCACAAGCAGCACGGCGCAGTCTATAACGTCGAGGGTGCGCTCCGTTTCCGCGGAAAAGTCAACGTGACCCGGGGTGTCCAGGAGGGTCGCGTGAAGGTCGTTTATTATAAGCGGAGCCTGCTTAGAGAATATGGTTATACCTCTCGCGCGCTCCAGCGAAAAGTTGTCCAAAAAAGCATTTTTATGATCCACGCGCCCCACTTTTCTTATGGCGCCGGTAAGATAAAGCATTGCCTCCGAGAGCGTCGTTTTTCCCGCGTCCACGTGGGCAAGTATGCCTATTACCGTTCGTCTCATAAAAAGCCTCCTTTCGATGGTGTATATTTATGTAATGAGTATACCATAAAATCCGCTGTTTTGTCTCAAATAATATACGGCTTTGTCCTAAAAAACAAATTGCACAAATGCGCTTATGATGGTACAATGGATAAAAAACATCCTATGAGGTGGAAACAATATGGAGAACAACACAAGAAAGCTCGTTGACGCTGTCCTTGAAAGCTACGGGAAGCACCCTCCCATATGCCGTCTTGACGCGGAGAACATCCTAAACAAGCAGACCATAATAGAGGTGCTTGAAAAGGTAAGAAAGCTTCTCTTCCCCGGCTTTTTCGAGGTGAGCAAGACGCGCTCGGAATATATTGAATATGCCGTGGGCGAGCAGCTTGAATTTATAGAGTACAACTTAAGAAGGCAGACTGCGCGTGCGCTTGGAAGCAGCGGCGAATATGAGGGAAAGACTTATGCCGAGCTTTTTGAAGCGGCGGGCGGCATAGTAAACACATTCCTTTCGCAAATACCGAAGATACGGGACTTCTTAAGCACCGACGTGCAGGCGGCGTTCGACGGAGACCCCGCCGCAACGAGCACCGACGAGATAATCTTCTCCTACCCCGGTCTTTTTGCCATAACGGTGTACCGCATAGCGCATGAGCTGTATCTTCTGAAGGTGCCGATGATACCGCGTATCATGACGGAGTATGCCCACAGCGAAACGGGCATAGATATACATCCCGGCGCCACCATCGGCCGCTACTTCTTCATAGACCACGGCACGGGCATAGTCGTGGGCGAGACCACCGAAATCGGCGACAACGTAAAGATATATCAGGGCGTGACCCTGGGCGCAAAGTCCACAAGAAAGGGCCAGCTCCTTCGCGGCGTAAAGCGTCACCCCACCATCGGCGACAATGTGACCATCTACTCCGGCACAACGATTTTGGGCGGTGATACGGTCATCGGCAGCGGCGCGACGATAGGCGGTAACTCCTTTATCTTAAGCTCCGTATCCGCGGGAATGACCGTAAGCGTGCAGAATCCCCCGCTTCAGTTCAGCGGAGGGCTTTCGGAAAGCTCAAAGAACGGCGAATTCTGGGACTGGGTAATATAAAGACGTTCGGCCCCTTCCGACTTTCATCGGAAGGGGCCGTTTTTTATTTTATGTCGATTTCAATGCATTTTACTTTTGCTATAAATCCGGCCGCGCTCATCCATATGAGCCGCGCCTTGCTTCCGCCGCTTACATCGACAATGCCGGGCGAGGTTCTGATACTGCATGAGAGCATCCGTCCGCCGTCGTCGTATACGGCTATGAATACGGGCGTCGCAGGCGTAACGCCGCCCGACAGGGTGACTTTGCCTTTAGCGTAATTATAGACGAACGAATCGCCCTTTACGGGGTCGATGACCTCGGTGCCCGTAACGGGCTTTCTCGTAAGCGTTACGGAAATGCCCGAGACGTTATCCTCGACTTTGACCTCTCTGCTTGCCTGCTCGAACCTGTCATTCCCCGAAAATTCAAGCGTGTAAGAGCCTTTCGGTACGCCTATCATGCTTAACTTCCCGCTTAGCACTTTAACGTCTCTGTCCATTGTGCCGCCAAGGGAATCCGTGCCCCTTAGAGTGAACACAAGGCCTTCGACCGAGCTTCCGTCAGATGACGATACGTCGACCGTTACGGTGCGTATGAGCGTCGAAGGTATACTGTACTCTCCGGATGCGACGGCGCTGTCCTCAAAGCCTGTTTTTACGGCTATCGCATTTACGGTCATGTCGCCCTTTACCGCGACAGAGCCGTCGCAGACGCGGCTTTCGACGGTGGGAGTGCTTCCGTCGGTGGTGTAGTAAACGGTCGCGCCCTCCTGCGCCGTAACCGTAACAATGCCGCCGCGCTCCACTTCTCCCGACGCGGGCGAAAGCACGGGCGCGGGAAGCTTTTCTTTCGCCGCGGTCGTACCCGTTTCGCTGTATTCGCTCCCGAGAGGCGTGCCCGCGTAGCTTATGACGCTTCCGGAAACCCTCAGAGTCACGTCGCCGTCAAACGCGGTACCCGCCGCGGGAGTTATGCATACGGTCTTCGTGTACGTCCTTACCGCCTCGCCCGCTATGTTTTGGGGCGTGTGTCCCTGCTCTGCGGCTTCAACGCCGAAGCCCGTTATGTCGCCGCTCTCGCCCGAAAGCGTGTAGTTTTCGGCATTGAGTACGGACGTCTCGTCATCGGCCGTGTCCTCCATGTACTTCGTGAACGTCACATAAATGCCCTCGCTCGTGTAGAGAACATCCTCCACAAGGGGCGCGGTCTCGTCAACTATCGGGATGTTTACCTCAAGTTGAACGGGAAGCACCGGAAGCAGACGGTTTACGTTTAGTCCGTCCAGAGTAACGCCGGAAACGGCCACGGTGGCCGCCGTGTCGCCGCCGCTTGTGCCTGTCCTGCCCGCGTATTCGGCGCGAACGAACCAAAGTCCCTCGGGAACGCCCCAGCCGAAGCGTCCGTCATAGCCCGTCACCTCGGTCGCCTCCTGCGGCATTAAGAACCTTACGTCGTCG
>JAFOLN010000325.1 GCA_017419325.1 Clostridia bacterium | reverse complement strand
TCGTCGGTCGTACCCGTCTTGCCCGCGGCAGGCTGGGCGCCGCCCTTTAACTTCGCGCCCGCGCCGGTGCCGGCCTGCACGACGCTCTGGAGCATATCGTTCATTATGAACGCCGTTTCGGAGCTCATTGCCACGGACGATTCCTTCGGGCAGTCGAGGATCACGTTGTCCTTCCCGTCAACCACCTGTGAATATATTCTCGGCTTGTTGTATATGCCGTCGTTGTCAAAGGGAACGTATGCGGCGGCAAGCTCAAGCACGGATATGCCGTTCGTAAGGCCGCCCAGCGCCATGGGCGCGAGGTCCTTGTCCGCCTCCACTATGCTTGAAACGTGAAGGTTGTTTCTGAGGAAGTTCCACGACGTTTCCGCGCCTATCTGATTTACTATCTTTATGGGCACGGTGTTTACGGACTGCTCCACCGCGTATTTTACGGTGACGAGTCCCTTGTAGTGGTCGTAGTAGTTCTTCGGGTATTCCTCATAAAGCGGGGTGTCGTCGATAACGGTCGCCTCCGTTATCGCGCCGCTCTCTACGGCGGGCGCGTATACGGCTATGGGCTTTATGGAGGAGCCGGGCGAACGCGTCGTCTGTACGGCACGGTTAAGCACTCTGTCCGCCGTCTTCGGGCCTCTGCCGCCGTACATGGCCACAACGTCGCCGTTCGTCGGGTCGATTATGGCTATGGCCGCCTCCGGCTGTACCTCGCCCTCAAGCGTGGGGAAGTTCGAGGTGTCGGAGAACACCGCGTCAACGGCCGCCTGCACGTTGAAGTCCATCATGCAGTAAATCTTCAGACCGCCGGAGTATAAAAGGTTGGTGGCCGCGGCTCTCGAATAGCCCTTCTGCTCCTGAAGGTCCTCAAGCACCGTGGCTATTACCTGGTCGACGTAGTAGGACTGGTAGCTCGATTCCGTCGTCTGCTGAGTGCCGGCGTTCAGAACCAGCGGCTCCGCAAGCGCGGCGTCGTATTCGTCCCGCGTTATCATGCCCTGGTCGAGCATCTCGCTTAAAATTATGCGCTGACGCTCCACGTTGTTGTCATAGTTTAAGAAGGGGTTATACTTCGTGGGCTTGTTCGTTATGCCCGCGATGGAGGCGCACTCCGCCAGCGTAAGCTCGCTTACATCCTTTCCGAAGTAGCCCTGTGACGCCGCCTGTACGCCGTAATAATTCTGACCCACATAGAGCGTATTGAGATAAAGCTCCATTATCTGCTCCTTTTCGAGCCTGTTCTCAAGCTGGGTAGCGCGAACTATCTCGCGTATCTTTCGGCTGGGCTTGTGGGAATTGTCGCCCGTTATGTTCTTTACGAACTGCTGGGTTATGGTGGAGCCGCCGTAGTTGTCGTTGCCTGAAATAAAGCCCATAACGGCGCCCATGGTGCGCTTCCAGTCAACGCCGTGGTGCTTCCAGAAGCGTTTGTCCTCTATGGCAACGAAGGCGTCGACAAGATCCTGCGGAATCTCTTCGTAATCGACCCATATGCGGTTCTCGCCGCTGTGGAGGCGCTCTATCTCAACATAGTCCCCCACATTGTCGTCGTATGCGTAGATGACCGTCGCAAGGTTCATCGTCAGATTGTCGATATCGTCGATGAACGCGTCGTCCTTAAAGTTGTTTGCATATGCAAACAGAGCGATCACACATATCACGATAACGAGTATAATGACGATCGCCACATTCAAAAGAAATCTCAGAAATTTTTTCATCTGCTTCCTCCGCATTTTAAAAAACGCAAAAAAAGATATTTTCACCCGAGGGGAAGGCGCGCCCCCCTTCGGATATTCTCAAACGAAAATTTGTTTATAGCATATTATATTACCGCAGAATAATTTTGTCAAATTCAATGCACAATATCCGTATAAACAGAAAAAATCACATGTCCGCGAGGTGTTTTTTATGAACAGGCCCCTTATTTTCATCCTGCCCGCCGTGCTCTGCCTTGCCCTCATATGGGCGCTCTTCCCCGTCCAGAAGGAGTCCCCGTCCCCCTCGTCTTACGAAGATAAGACCTTTGTCTCCGCTTCGGCAGACAACGCGGCCGCCCGCGCATACACGACCGCCGTTATCCGCGGCGGCAGGCTCTGCTTTGTATCCCCCGACACGGGAGAGGTGGAGCGCGTTCTGGACGTGAACGTAAAAACGCTGCCTCCCGCCGACCGCGAGCGGTTCTCGTCGGGCGTTATGCTTTATTCAAAGGAGGAGGCGGCGCGGCTTGTGGAGGACTACACATCGTAGCGGCCTACGGCCTCAATTCATATAACCGCGTCACGCATGGATTTCCCCGTTTTATCGGTTTTGTCGAAAAAACGGACGCATGTGTTCCGGTAAAAATTCGGGCGCAGCGAATATTTTGTTCGCTGCGCCTTATACTGCATTTTTCTCATTTATGTCTGGGCGTTTTTGCCTCCGCGTTCTTTTTATAAAGAATGTAAAGGCCGTCCATCATCAGATTGTCGTTTATATCTATGTCCCTCATGCAGTGGGGTATGACGAACTGGGCCGGGTCGCCCGTTGCCACAGCCGTAAGCTCGCGGCCAAGCTGCTTTTCTATGCGGTCGAGCACGCCGTCGAACATTACGGCGTTTCCTATGATTAGACCCGACTTCATGCTGTCGATGGTGTTCTTTCCTATTAAATTCTTCGGCGCGTCGAGGCTTATGTCCTGAAGCTGGGACGTATTTGTGCGAAGCGCCTCAAGGGATATCCTTATGCCGGGGATTATAAGGCAGCCAAGGATGGCGTTCTTATTGTCCACCACCGTTATGGTCGTGGCCGTGCCCAGGTCTATGACGCACAGCGGCGTGGGGTACTTCTCTATCGCGGCCACGCAGGACACGACTATGTCGCTTCCAAGCTGCGCCGGATTGTCTATCTTTATGTCGAGCCCCGTTTTCATGCCGGGCTCCACCATCATGGGCTTTATGCCGATAACGCGCTCTATCGCGCTTGCGAACACGAAGGAAAGCGAGGGCACCACCGACGCGATTATCGCGCCGTCCAGCGAGGACACGTCGAGCCCGTACATATGAAGTATATCCTTTACCTCCACTGCGTGCTGGTCGGCGGTCTTGCTCTTG
>JAFOLN010000324.1 GCA_017419325.1 Clostridia bacterium | reverse complement strand
TCCGTCTTAAGCCGCTCTATTCTTTCACTTATTTTTATGCCCCGGGGGCATACGCGCTCACACAGGCGGCAGCCTATGCATTTTCGCGTGTTGTAAAGGTATTCGCTCTGTCCGAAGGCCCGGCGCGCGTATTCCACCATATCGTCCGGGTCGCCCGACACGATATACGCGTTGTACGCCGCCATAAGCGTGGGCGCGCTCGACTTTATGGGGCACATAAGGCAGAGCCCGCACCCCGTGCAGAACGTCTCATACTCGCCGAAAACGCCCGTTTTCGTAACCTCCGGCGCGTCCTTCGATACGGCACGCATCGCCTCCAGAAATTCCTCTTCGCCCGAAAAATCGCATATTACGGGAATGCCCGCGCCGCATATATACCTAAGCGCCGCCTGCGACGGAGTAAGCCCCTCTGTGCGAATGGGGGCGACAAGCGCGGGGTACGTCTCAAAAAGGCCGCCCATAAGGGGCGTGAGTGCATAAATCGTCTTCCCCATGTGGGAGCAGAGGCTCATAACATCGGCTCGCCTGTCCATATCGAGCGGCGACATGGGCATAATCACGCAGTCGATTTCGGGGCGCTCCGTAAGCACCGAAGAAAGCTCCTCCGCCCCGAGGCAGGAGACTATGGAGAGCCGCCCTATCTTTCCCTGCCGCTTTAATCCGACCGCCGCCCTGTAAACTTCGCCCTCGTTTTTATACTCGTTCCAATGCTCGAAGGAATTTATATCGTACAGCGTGTACATGTCGAAGGCGTCCGATGAGAAGCGCGTGAGAGCCGCTTCGAACTCGCGGGTAAAATGCTCCTCTGTGTCGGCCGCTCCCGGCACGCGCCCGAATTTATACGATATGCTTATCTTTCCGGGAAGCTCCTTCACGGCGCGGATGAACGCCCGTTCCGACGCGCCCTTCATATGATGGGGCGAAACGGCGAACCGTGTGACGCCGCTCTGTGCGGCGAGGCGCACAAGCCCGGCGGCCTTTTCGCCGTCAAGCCCGCCGAGCCTCCGTGTATCGAAAATTATTTTTGCAGCTTCGGACATATGCATGCCTCTTTCTCAACATATTGTATTTTTTAAAGAAAAAATATGTATACTGTTTTCAAATATTGTGCAGTATAGTTTACATAACACATTTTATTATAACCGCGTAATTACGCCGTTTTTTAAGCCTTGCAATTCCCGTGTGCAATAAAAAAGTCTTTAAAACAGCGAGTTTTTAACATTATCAACAGAGTTTTGAACAATTTTTATGTCAACATGCGCTCTCTCGGGTTTTAAAGACTTTTTGTGTTTTATGTCCGACGGATTATACATCCGGTACACAAAACGTATGTTTTCCGGAAGGCTCTCACGCGCTCTGCTCGTCACGAAGGAGCTTATACTCTATCGAATCGCGGAGAGCAAGCCAGCTTGCCTCTATTATGTCGGAGGAAACGCCCACCGTCGTCCACGTCCGCTGTCCGTCCGTGGAGGTGATGAGAACGCGGACCTTCGCGCCCGTTGCCTCGCCCGATTCAAGCACTCTAACCTTATAGTCTATGAGGTATACCTTCGACAGCGTGGGATAGAATACTTCAAGCGATTTTCTCAGCGCCGCGTCTATTGCGTTTACGGGGCCGTTTCCCTCCGCGGCGGTCATCTCAACCCTGCCGTCCACGCGCACCTTTACGGCGGCGAACGCGCCGTCGTCGTCCTTATGGGGCTGCTCGCTTATGGCCTTGCAGTGGATAAGCTCGAAGTGGGGGTTGTAGGAGCCGTTTATGCGGCGGACAAGAAGCTCAAAGCTTGCGTCGGCCGACTCGAACTGCCATCCCTCGTATTCAAGCTCCTTAAGGCGCGAAAGCGTCTGCGCCACGGAGGGGTCGTCCTTCGTGACCGTAGGGTCGAACTGATGAATCTTCTGAAGTATCGTGGCCTTGCCCGCGACCTCGGACGCAAGGAATCTTCTGAAATTTCCCACCGTCGCCGGGTCTATATGCTCAAAGGAGCTGGACGCCTTCACAACGCCGCTTGCGTGCATGCCGCCCTTATGGGTGAACGCGCTTGCGCCCACGTAGGGCATGCCGCTCTCTATGGTGATGTTCGCTATATCCGCGATGTCGGATGCGGTGGAGGTGAGCTTTTCTATGTTCTCGTCGGGGATGCAGCGCATGCCCATTTTAAGCTGCAGGTTCGGTATGATGGTGGAAAGGTTCGCGTTTCCGCACCTTTCGCCGAAACCGAGATACGTGCCCTGCACATGCGTCGCTCCCGCCGATACGGCCGCAAGGGAGTTTGCAACGGCGCAGCCCGCGTCATTGTGGCAGTGGATGCCAAGGGGAATGCTCACGGCCTTTCTTGCCTCACGGACGATTTTCGACACCTCGTCGGGCAGTATGCCGCCGTTCGTTTCGCACAGCACTATGGTGTCCGCGCCGCCCTCCTCGGCCGCTTTTATGGCGGTGAGGGCGTATTCGGCGTTGTCGCGGTAGCCGTCAAAGAAATGCTCCGCGTCGAAGATGACCTCGCGCCCCTGGGACTTAAGATAGCTCATGGTCTCGCGTATCATTGAAAGGTTTTCCTGAAGGGACACCTCCAGCACATTCTCCACCTGAAACGCCGACGCCTTGCCCACTACAACGAGCACGGGCGCGCCCGACGAAAGGGCGCTTTTTAAAGAATCGTCGTTTTCGGGGGTGGAGTCCTTCCTTCTTGTGGAGCAGAAGGCCGCGATGCGGGCGTGCTTTAAGTCAAGCTTCTTTACTAAATTAAAAAACTCCATATCCTTCGGGTTTGAGCCGGGATTTCCCGCCTCTATATATGACACTCCCAGTTCGTCGAGCGATCTCACCACGTTGAGCTTGTCCTCCAAAGAAAATGAGATGCCCGCCGCCTGCGCTCCGTCGCGCAGCGTGGAGTCGAATATCTTTACAGTATTGTTCATAAGAGTCCTCCTTGTTTATGAAAAGGCACATATGACCTCAAAGATTGACATATGCCCGTATTTCTATATAATTATACATGGTATATTATATCCCATATACAGCGATAAGACAAGTATGCATTTTTAAGGAGTTTTTAAAATGAAGCTTGACAACAGCCGCGTCCGTGAGCTGCTTTTTCAGCGCGAGCCCTTTTTATGGGTGGACGAAGTGACCGACTGCGAGGCGGGAAAGTTTGCCGTATCCGTTAAATATATGGACCCCGATTTCCCCATGTTCAAGGGCTTTTGTCCCGGCAGCCCGCAGGTGCCGCAGGTCATTTTAATAGAGGCCATGTCCCAGACGGCGGGGGTGGCCACGGGCCTTTTTTACGAGAACCGCGTGCCGAAGGCGGGCATAAGGCTTTTTGCCGGCATTGAGCGCGCCCGTTTCTTTAAGAGCGTGCCCGCGGGCGTCACGGTGACCTTTAAGTCGCGCCTGAAAGACCCCACCGCCCGCTTCATATACGCCGACTGCGAGGCGTATGTTGACGGCGAGACGGTTGCGGAGGCTGTGGTATCCTTCGCATTCAAAAAATAAGCCGGGCGGTCAAACGGTATTATTTGGTTGACATGTCCGTTTTATTCTTTTATAATGGTATCAAATCGACAATACGTCAAAAGGGGGATAAGCACTAATGAAACTTGACAACGAACAGGTAAAGAAACTTCTGCCGCACCGCGATCCGTTTCTCTGGGTGGATGAGGTCATAGACTGCGAACCGGGCAAATACGCCGTGGCCACGAAATACATGTCTCCCGTTCTTGCGCTCTACAAGGGGCACTTCCCCACCTTCCCGATAACGCCCGGCGTTATCACCGTAGAGGCTATGGCGCAGACGGCAGGCGTTGCCACCGCGCTTTTAAACAGCGGCGAAAACCACGAACCGCGTCTCGGCTTCTTCGCGGGCATTGAGAACGCGCGCTTTAAAAGAAAGATACTGCCGGGCGATACGATGGAGATAAAGTCCGTCGTGCGCGACCCGAACGCCCGCTTCGTTTACGCAGACTGCGAGGTTCACGTAAACGGCGAGCTTGCGGCAACGGCCACCATATCATTCGTATTCGCAAAGCAGTAAGAACAGGCATAAATGACACAAAGCTTAAGGAGATGATCTTTCTTATATGGACGACACATACGACCGACTATTGCCGCTTATAAGCATCGCAACGGGCATGGAATCAGACGAGATAACGCCCGCGTCAAGCTTTAAAAAGGACCTGCTTTTAGACTCCCTCGACGCCGTTGAGTTCGCAATGGAGCTGGAGTTCGAGCTGGGCGTAAAGATAGAGCGCGAGGACATGGGAAGCATTGCGACAGTAGGCGATCTTATCACGTACATAGACAGCAAACGGTAATCCCGCCCTCTCCGAAGCCTTCGGAGAGGGTCTTTTTTATTCTTCGCGCCGCGGCAGCATTTGACTTTACGGGGCGTTACGGCTATAATATATTAACATAACAGGTTTTTACCCAAGAATAATTATAAAGGAGCAAAAGCGTTATGAAAAAAAACATTGTCGTGCTTACGGCGCTGCTTTTAGCGCTTATTATTACGTGTACGTCATGCGGCGGCTCGCCCGCAAAGGACTCCGGGGAGGATACGCAGGCCGAGGCGCAGACCGAGGTACAGGAGACCGCCCAGACGGACGCGGACGCAGACATCCTGCCCGATACACGGGCCGAGATACTTGCGGTCTATTCCTGCCCGAACACCCAGATTATAACCGGCCCGGACAACGAAAAGGAGCTTGCGGACACCGTTATCTTCCTCCACCGGGATTTCACTTATACGCAGTATGTGGATCACGAGGACCGCTATGAGAAATACTCCACGGGAAGCTATGAGTTCAATTTCGAGCTTGGAAAAGAGGGCTGGGAAGAGGTAACGCCTCACGTCCTCACGGTATATCCCGAAAGCATACACGGAGAGGACCATCAGCTTACGCCGCTTGAGGGCGTTTCCCTTGATATAGACCTCGACCGCGTTATGGACTTCTGCCTGTATCCCGACAGAGTGCTGCCGGACAAAAAGCTTACCGCAGCCTTTATGCAGACGGGAAAGCAGAAGCTCGTTAAAACGGACGGCAGCGAGGAATATCTGCCGACTATCTGGTTCTACTACGACGACGGCACGTTCAAGCAGTACGCCATAGTAAACGAGGAGGAGGTACTCTTCAGCACCGGAGATTATTCGGTCACCGACGAAGGCTTCACGGACGAGT
>JAFOLN010000323.1 GCA_017419325.1 Clostridia bacterium | reverse complement strand
CTGCTTCGCAGACAGCTCCCGCCCGGGGCCCCCGGAAAAAAGCTCTGCGGATTTTTTGGGGTGGCTCAACAAGGGAGCCTTTTTTTGGAATCCTCGCTTCTTGCCGGAGGCGGGGTGCGTGAGATTCTTCGGCGCGTTCGCGCCTTAGAATGACACCTCATCCGTCTGCTTCGCAGACACCTTCCCCCGGGGGGGAAGGCTTTTAAGGGGAAGGCCGTTCGGAGGCAAAAGTGAATAATATGCGTATATTCATGCATAAATATGCGCATACGGCGCATAACGTCCGCAATTCGCACAAACGGCTGGGAAAGAAAACCTCGCTTTTACTCAAATGTTACAATGTAAAAAAATTTATCAAAAAACGCTTGAATATTTATACACTCGGGGCTATAATGGTATCATCACAAAAAAACATACTCCCGTCCAAAAAATTTCCGCCTTGGAAGGGTTAAATATTTGGGCCGCGCGGCGGGCGGTCACGGAGGACAAAATGAGCGAACAGAAATTCAAAAAAGTAGTACTTGCTTATTCGGGCGGTCTTGACACTTCCATTATCATTCCGTGGCTCAAGGAAAACTACGGCTGCGAGGTAATCGCCGTAGCGGGCAACGTGGGTCAGGACAAGGAGCTTTCCGGCCTTAAGGAGCGCGCAATAAAGACGGGCGCCTCCAAGATTTACATTGAGGATCTGACCGACGAATTCGTTGACGAATACATAATCCCCACCATGCAGGCAGGCGCCGTATACGAGAACACCTACCTTCTCGGCACGTCGTTCGCGCGTCCGCCCATCGCGAAGCGCATAGTTGAAATCGCGAAAAAAGAGGGCGCTGACGCAATATGCCACGGCTGCACCGGCAAGGGCAACGACCAGGTACGCTTTGAGCTGACCATAAAGGCGTTCGCTCCCGAGATGCCCATAATCGCGCCCTGGCGTATATGGGACTTAAAGAGCCGCGACGAGGAGATAGACTACGCCATAGAGAAGAACGTGCCCATCACGCTGACCCGCGAGACGAACTACTCGAAGGACATGAACCTGTGGCACCTCTCCCATGAGGGCTTAGACCTTGAGGATCCCTCGAACGAGCCCGATTACGACAAGATACTTGAGCTTTCCGTAACTCCCGAAAAGGCTCCCGACAAGCCCACCTACGTTTCCATCGACTTTGAGAAGGGCGTTCCGGTTGCCATCGACGGCGAGAAGATGAAGGCGTCCGAGATAATAAGAAAATTAAATAAGCTGGGCGGCGAGAACGGCATCGGCATCATCGACATAGTTGAGAACCGCCTTGTGGGCATGAAGTCCCGCGGCGTTTACGAGACTCCCGGCGGCACCATCCTCTACCGCGCACACGACCAGCTTGAGATGATCTGCATAGACAAGGACACCATGCACACGAAGCAGATGCTGGCTCAGAAGTTCGCAGAGCTCGTTTACGACGGCAAGTGGTTCACCCCCTTACGCGAGGCTTTAAGCGCGTTCGTAACGGAGACCCAGAAGAACGTAAACGGCACCGTTAAGCTTAAGCTCTACAAGGGCAACATAATCCCCGCGGGCGTGACCTCGCCCACCTCCCTCTACGACGAGGAGGTAGCTACCTTCGGCGCGGACGACATCTACAATCAGGCCGACAGCGCGGGCTTTATAAACCTGTTCGGTCTGCCGATAAAGATAAAGGCAATGCTCGACCAGAAGCGCGGCAACTAAGTAAAGAATTTCACCGAATTTTCAAATATGTATAAGAGGCGGCGCGTTCGCCTCTTATCGCATATAAAAGAAAACTTTAAAATACAGGAGAAAGCTTATGAAAATGTGGGCGGGACGCTTCCAGAAGGAGATAGACCGGGAGGTAAACGACTTCAACTCCTCCATTTCCTTTGACAAGCGTCTTTACAGACAGGATATAACGGGCTCCCTTGCCCATGCGGCCATGCTTTCGGAGCAGGGCATAATAACGAAGGACGAGGCCGCCGAGATAAGCCGCGGACTTCTTGAGATAATGGCCGAGATTGAGGCCGACGACTCCATCCTTTCCGCCGACGCGGAGGACATACACATGAACGTGGAGGCGCTGCTGACCCAAAAAATCGGCGATACGGGCAAGAAGCTCCACACCGCGAGGAGCCGAAACGACCAGGTGGCCCTTGATATGCGAATGTACGCGCGGGAGGAGACGAAGAACATCCGCGCGGAGGTATTGAAGCTTCTTTCGGCGCTCGTAAAGCTGGCGGGAGAGCACACGTCCACCGTAATGCCGGGCTATACCCACCTTCAGCGGGCGCAGCCCATAACGTTCTCGCACCATCTTATGGCGTATGCCCAGATGTTCATGCGCGACGTGACGAGGCTTAACGACGCGTATGCGCGGATGGATGAAATGCCGCTGGGAAGCGGCGCGCTGGCCGCGTCCACATTCCCCATAAACCGCGAAAGCGTGGCAAAGAAGCTGGGCTTTTCCGATATAACGAAAAACTCCCTTGACGGCGTATCCGACCGCGACTACCTTCTTGAGCTTACGTCGGCCATATCGATAATAATGATGCATCTGTCGAGGTTCTCCGAGGAGGTAATACTCTGGTGCTCGTCGGAGTTCTCGTTCATTGAGCTTGACGACGCCTATTCCACCGGCTCGTCCATAATGCCGCAGAAGAAGAACCCGGACATCGCCGAGCTTGTGCGCGGAAAGACGGGGCGCGTTTACGGCTCGCTTATAGCCCTTCTTACCATGATGAAGGGGCTGCCCCTTGCGTACAACAAGGATATGCAGGAGGACAAGGAATCGTTCTTCGACGCGGCCGACACCGTGAAAATGTGCCTGAGCATTTTCACCCCCATGCTTGAGACCATGCGCGTTAAGGCGGACAATATGAGAAAGGCCGCCTCCGGCGGTTTCACGAACGCCACCGACTGCGCCGACTACCTCGCAAAGAAGGGGCTTCCCTTCAGAGACGCGTATAAGGTGGTGGGCGGTCTCGTTCACGTATGCATCGAGCGGGGCTGCGGGCTTTCCGATCTTACGGTCGACGAGCTTAAGACATACTGCCCGCTTTTCTCCGACGACGTTTACGACGCCATCTCCCTTGACACCTGCGTAGGTGAAAGAAAGGCAATGGGCGGCCCGGCTCCCGAATCGGTGAAGCGGCAGATTGAGATAATGAGCGGCTTTTTAAAGGCGCAGAGCGATATTTTATAAAAAAGAATAAAACGAGAGGTGACATATTATGATAAAAGCAGGTATAATAGGCGCAACGGGTTACGCGGGCGTGGAGCTCTTAAGGCTTCTCCTTTCCCATCCGAATGTTGAGGTTGCTGCCATCAGCTCCGTAAGCTTTGAGGGAAAGCCCATATCGGAGATTTATCCGTCCCTTTATCAGATAGACGACATGACGCTCGGAAACCAGGAGGACGTTATCGCGAAGTGTGACGTGGTGTTCGCGTCGCTGCCCCACGGCCTTTCCGAGGAGATGGGCAAGAAGTGCTTCGACGCGGGCAAGGTGTTCATCGACCTTGGCGCGGACTTCAGGCTCGACTCCGCCGACGTATACACGAAGTGGTACAATAAGGAATACAACATCCCCGACATACATAAGGAGTCCGTATACGGCCTTTGCGAGATATTCCGCGACGAGATAAAGAAGCATAAGCTGGTGGGAAACCCCGGCTGCTACCCCACGAGCGCGGCGCTTGCGCTGGCTCCCGCGTTGAAGGGCGGCTTTATCGAGACGAAGGGCATTATAGTTGACTCCAAGTCCGGCACCACCGGCGCGGGACGCGGCCTTGCCCAGAACCTTCACTACGCGGACTGCAACGAGAGCTTCGCGCCCTATAAGGTGGCAAATCACCGCCATACGCCGGAGATCGAGCAGACGCTCTCGAAGATCGCGGGCGAGGACGTAAAGATTACCTTTGTGCCGCACCTTCTTCCCATTAACCGCGGCATAGTTTCCACGATTTACGCCGACATGAAGGGCGGCGACTTCGAGGCCATATACAAGTACTACGTTGACTTTTATAAGAACGAGCGCTTCGTTCGCGTGCTGCCGCTGGGAAAGATCACGAACTTAAAGGAAGTGCGCATGTCGAACTACTGCGACATCTCCCTTTTCTGCGACAGGGAAGCGGGCAAGCTCATCATAGTGTCCGCCATTGACAACATGGTAAAGGGCGCGGCAGGTCAGGCGATACAGAACATGAACATTATCTGCGGCTTCGACGAGGCGGCGGGCCTCACCATGATACCGCCCGCATTCTAAGAAGCGGCACGACGAAAATACAGCCTTAGGGGGGGCGTCTTTATGAAAATGATTGAAGGCGGCGTTTGCGCCGCAAAGGGATTTCGCGCCGCAGGCATGCACTGCGGAATAAGAAAAGACAAATCGCGCCTTGACCTTGCGCTCATCGCGGCGGACAGGGAGTGCGCGGCGGCGGCGCTTTATACGACGAACAAGGTCAAAAGCGCGCCGATATACGTAACGCGGGACAACCTGTCGGACGGCAGAGCCATGGCCGTTGTGGCAAATTCGGGCAACGCCAACGCCTGTGTTACGGGCGGGCAGGACGCGGCGCGTAAAATGTGCGCGGCGGCGGCAAAGGCGCTTTCCATAAAGCCCGAGGACGTTATCGTGGCCTCCACCGGCGTTATAGGTCAGCCTCTCAAGGTGGAATTTATCGAAGCGGGAATCCCCGAGCTTGCCGGGAAGCTTGAGGCAAGCGCGAAGGGCGCGAACGACGCGGCGTGCGCCATCATGACCACCGATACCTTCAAAAAGGAGGCGGCCGTGGAGTTCGAAATATCGGGAAAGACGGCGCGTCTCGGCGGCATGGCGAAGGGCTCCGGCATGATAAGCCCGAAGATGGCAACGATGCTCTGCTTTATAACGACGGACGCGGCGATTTCCGCGAAAATGCTTGAAACGGCGCTTCGTGACATCACCGACCGCACCTTTAACTGCGTAAGCGTTGACGGCGACACCAGCACAAACGACACCGTGGCCGTTATGGCAAACGGCATGGCGGGAAACGATGAGATAACGTCGGAGGGCGCGGATTTCGACGCATTCAAGGCGGCGCTTCTTACGGTATGCACCTCTCTTTGCCGCGACATGGCGAAGGACGGCGAGGGCGCAACGAAGCTTATCGAATGCCTTATAAGCCATGCGCCCGACGAAGAGACGGCGAGAGTGCTTTCAAAGTCCGTTATAAATTCGTCCCTCGTCAAGACGGCGTTCTTCGGCGCGGACGCGAACTGGGGCAGGATACTCTGCGCGCTTGGCTACGCCGACGCGCCCCTTACGGTTGATAAAGTAAAGATTGAGCTTTCCTCCCCGAAGGGCACCATACTCGTGTGCGAGAACGGACAGGGCGTTGACTTCTCCGAGGAGAAGGCGAAGGAGATACTTTTGGAGAACGAAATAAAGATACTCATAGACCTTCACGACGGCGACGCCGAGGGCGCGGCCTTCGGATGCGACTTGAGCTATGAGTATGTAAGAATAAACGGCGATTACAGAACGTGATTGTTAAATGGAGGTAAAAAACATGTCGGATATGTCTTTGGAGCGTTCCAACACGCTCGTTCAGGCGATACCCTATATACAGCAGTTCCGCGGCAAGACCATCGTTGTGAAATACGGCGGCAACGCCATGGTAAGCGAACAGCTCAAATATGACGTTATAAGCGATATCGTGCTTCTGTCGCTTGTGGGCATCCACATCGTGCTCGTTCACGGCGGCGGCCCCGAGATAAATCAGATGCTTAAGCGCGTGGGAAAGGAAAGCAAGTTCATAAACGGCCTTCGCTATACCGACGCGGAGACGATGGACATCGTAAAGATGGTGCTCTGCGGCAAGGTAAATAAGGAGCTTGTGACCTTAATCGAGCAGCGCGGCGGCAAGGCCATGGGTCTTTCCGGTCTCGACGGAAATATGCTCCGCGCAAAGAAGCTCTCTAAAGACGGCGTTGACTACGGCTTCGTGGGCGACATCACCGAGGTGGATCCCGGCGTTATAACGACGGCGCGGGACGGCGGCTATGTGCCGATCATCGCGACCATCGCGGCGGGCGTTGACGACGGCAGCGCATACAACATAAACGCGGACACGGCGGCGGCGGAGATTGCCGTGGCGCTGGGCGCGGAGAAGCTTATACTGCTCACCGACATAAAGGGACTGCTCCGTGACAAGGACGACGAGTCCACCCTTATCCCCGTGGTACGCGCCTCGGAGGTTGACGGACTTAAGGCCGAGGGCATAATCTCCGGCGGCATGATACCGAAGATAGACTGCTGCGTCACCGCCATGAAAAACGGCGTGAAGCGGGCGCATATCATAGACGGACGCGAGCGTCACTCCATTTTGGTGGAGCTTTTATCCGACGAGGGCATCGGAACGATGTTTATAAACGAATAGGAAGTGTTTTAAATGAGATTTAACGAGATAAAGAAAATCGCGGACAATTCCCTTATGAATACATACGGCCGCTTTCCCCTTTGCGCCGCTTCGGGCAAGGGCGCGCGCCTTATCGACACGGACGGCCGCGAATATATAGACTTCGCAAGCGGCATCGGCGTAAATTCGCTGGGCTTCTGCGACGACGAATGGGCGGACGCGGTGTCCGCGCAGGCGCATCGGCTTAACCATGTGTCGAACCTTTATTACAGCGACGTAAACGTAGAGCTTGCCGACAAGCTCACCCGCCTTACGGGCTTTGCCCGCGTGTTCTTTGCGAACGGCGGCGGCGAGACGAACGAGGGCGCGATAAAGCTTGCGAGAAAATACAGCTTCGACAAGTACGGCGAGGGCAGGCATACCATTCTCACGCTTCGCAACTCCTTCCACGGGCGCACCGTGACCACCCTTGCGGCAACGGGACAGGACGTTTTCCACAACTTCTTCTTCCCCTTCACCGAGGGCTTTAAGTATACGCCCGCAAACGACGTTGAGGCATTGAAGGCGGCCGTTGACAAGACGGTGTGCGCCATTATGATAGAGGTAGTACAGGGCGAGGGCGGCGTAAATCCGCTTTCCGAGGAGTTTACGAAGGCGGTATTTGAAATCGCGCGTAAAAACGACATCCTCGTTATAGCCGACGAGGTTCAGACGGGCATAGCCCGCACGGGAAAGCTGCTCGCGTCGGAGTATCTCCCCGAAAAGCCGGACATTGTTACCCTTGCGAAGGGTCTTGGCGGCGGCCTTCCCATAGGCGCCATGCTCTGCGGCGAGAATTTAAAGGATGTTTTAGGCCCCGGAACCCACGCCACCACCTTCGGCGGAAACCCCATCGTGAGCGCGGGCGCGCTTGTTGTACTCGACCGCGTGGCAAACGAGGAGTTCTTATCAGAGGTATTAAAGAAGGGCGATTATATAAGAAAGAAGTTCGCCGAGCTTAACAGCCCCCATCTTACCGAGACACGCGGCCTCGGCCTTATGATAGGCGTGAAGGTGGAGGGCATGTCCCACAAGGAGCTTTGCGCGAAGCTTATAGACGCGGGTCTTCTCGCGCTTACGGCGGGCAGCGATACGCTGAGGCTTCTTCCCCCGCTCACCATACCGTATGAGGATATAGACGCGGGCTTTGAAATAATAAAGAAGGTACTTTCGCAGATTAAATAAAAGGAGGCACGGCGCATGAAACATTTATTAAAGCTTTTAGATTTGTCAAAGGACGAGATATTTGAGATACTTGAGCTTGCCGACGAGCTCAAAAGGAAGCAGAAGGCAGGTGTGGAGCATCATTACCTTAAGGGAAAGAGCCTCGGCATGATATTCCAGAAGTCCTCCACCCGCACGAGAGTCTCCTTCGAGGTGGGCATGTATCAGCTTGGCGGACAGGCGCTGTTCTTATCGAAGAACGACCTCCAGATAGGACGCGGCGAGCCTGTGCAGGACACGGCGCGCACGCTGTCAAGGTTCCTCGACGGCATCATGATACGCACCTACGGCCAGGACGAGGTGGAGAACCTTGCAAAGTACGGCTCCATACCGATAATAAACGGACTTACCGATTTCGCGCACCCGTGCCAGGTGCTTGCCGACCTTCAGACGATACGCGAGCATAAGGGCGGCTTCGACGGAAGAAAGCTTACGTTCATAGGCGACGGCGCGAACAATATGGCGAACTCCCTCATCGTGGGCTGCCTTAAGGCGGGCATGGACGTGGCCATCGCGACGCCCGATGCGTATCAGCCGGATAAGAGCGTTCTCGATTTCGCAAAGAGCTACGGAAACAAGCTCCTCGTTACGAGCGATATAGCGAAGGCCGCAAAGGACGCGGACGTTTTATATACCGACGTATGGGCAAGCATGGGCATGGAGGCCGAGGTTGAGGAAAGAAACCGCGCATTCAAGGACTTCCAGATAAACGCCGAGGTAATGAAATACGCGAAGCCCGACGCAATGGTTCAGCACTGCCTGCCCGCAAAGCGCGGTCAGGAGATAACGGACGAGGTTCTTGAGGCGCACGCAAATGAGATATTCGACGAGGCGGAGAACCGACTCCATGCGCAGAAGGCCGTAATGGTCAAGCTTATGGCGTAAAAAAATACTCCTGAGACAAGGGAGGTGCCGCGCTGTGAACAGGCGTGACAAAACGAATTATTATCTTGACATAGCACAGACCGTGGCGTCGCGGGGCACCTGCCTCAGACGGAATTACGGCGCGATCATCGTAAATCACGACCAGATAATCTCCACGGGCTATACGGGTGCGCCCAGAGGGCGCGAGAACTGCTGCGACCTGGGGTTCTGCCTTCGTGAGAAGATGAACATTCCCCGTGGGGAGCGATATGAGATGTGCCGCAGCGTCCACGCGGAGGCGAACGCCATTATATCCGCCGCCCGCGATCTTATGATAGGCGCGACCATGTACGTTGTGGGGCTTTACGCCCAGACGGGCGAGCTTGTCGCCGATTCCAACTCGTGTCAGATGTGCAAGCGCATGATAATAAACGCGGGCATCGGGGAGATAGTATTTCGCCGGAGCGAGAATGAATATGAGAAGATAAGCGTATCCGAGTGGATAGAGAACGACGATTCGTTAAACGAGAAGTTCGGGTACTGAGAAACGGCCCGCCGCAAGTTTTTGCGGCGGGCTTTTTTGGCATCATGAGAGGCCGACGGGAGGCGTGCATAAAAAATGATAAACATTACGTTCAAAAGAGTCAGCGTGTCGATGGGCGACGACGCGGGGAACGGCGAATACAATATTGAAATGCCCGCCGACGCGACAGCGGGCGACCTTCTTAATGTGCTGCTTTACGGCGGCTGCGGCAACGGCCGGCCCATACCGTATACGGGCGCAAACAGATGGTGGGTGATAAAATCAAATATCGGCGTACTTGCGTACATATACACCGACGCGGGCGGAGAGTGGCACATAAAGCCCGTAAAATGCGAGCAGAATACGCCGCTTGAAGATCTGGGCATAAAATGGGTCTTCGGCGGCCGCCCCGATGAGAAAGAGACGAAAGCTCTGATGAGCGCCGAGCCCGCGCATATGAAAGTTCAGTATTCCATGGATACGCCGGCAGGCTCTTTTTCGGCGTCGGCGAACAGAGAGCCGCTTAGGTGCCGCAGTGAGATTATCGGCACGCCCGACGCAGACGGCGCCGAGGCTTATCTTCTTTCGTTCATCATTCCCGAATACAGAAGCGGCGATATCGTGTTCACCGCGCGCATGGACGGCGGACGCTTTACGCCCGCCCCGGACGGCAATCATACGAAGATCCTTATAATGGAGCGAGACAACACAACATGCGCTCTCGGCACATACGATTTTTCGGGCGACAGCTCCGTTCGCGTGCCCTACCGCGTGTCGCGCATCCTCTGTGACGGCTTTGAAATAATGGTACCCGAAAAGCTTAAAAAGTATTCGAAAACGGCGAATGAGTTTTGCCTGCGCGTCATTGTCGCGTGGACGAAAGGCTGCGGCCCGGTTGAGCGGGAGGCCGTGATGGAGGTGTTTCGGTAACGCAATATGCGCCGGTGTGCGTGAGATTCTTCGGCTTGCGCCTCAGAATGACACAGCCGAAGGCTTCCTGCTAAAGCCCGCATAACCCCCAGCGGGCACCGAAGTCACGGGCGCGACAGCGCCAATGGG
>JAFOLN010000322.1 GCA_017419325.1 Clostridia bacterium | reverse complement strand
GTCATTGTGGAAACGGCGCGGGGCGTGGAATACGGCGAGGTTGTCATACCGAACCGCGAGATAGAAGACTCTAAGGTCTCCTCTCCCCTAAAGCCCGTTATAAGAATGGCTACGGAGCGCGACGACGCGCATCTTAAGGAAAACTTTGCCCGCGCGAAAGAGGCGTTTAAAATATGCGAGAAGAAGATAGCCGATTACGGCCTTGAAATGAAGCTAATCGACGCGGAGTATACTTTCGACAACAACAAGATACTCTTCTACTTCACGGCCTACGGACGCATAGATTTCAGAGAGCTTGTAAAGGACCTGGCAAGCGTATTCCGTACAAGGATTGAGCTTCGTCAGATAGGCGTGCGCGACGAGGCAAAATATGTGGGAGGCCTTGGCATCTGCGGAAATCCCCTCTGCTGCGCCACCTTCTTAGGCGATTTTCAGCCCGTGTCCATAAAGATGGCGAAGGAGCAGAGCCTTTCCTTGAACCCCACAAAGATTTCGGGCACCTGCGGCAGGCTCATGTGCTGCCTTAAGTACGAGCAGGAGGCCTACGAGGATTTAATGAAGACCACGCCGAAAACGGGCGCCTTCGTTTCGACGCCCGACGGCAACGGCACCGTAGTTGAGGTGAACCTTATAAAGG
This sequence comes from Clostridia bacterium, assembly GCA_017419325.1. Classification (GTDB taxonomy): domain Bacteria; phylum Bacillota; class Clostridia; order Oscillospirales; family RGIG577; genus RGIG577. The sequence goes on along the minus strand of JAFOLN010000322.1, from coordinate 2,065 downwards.
GTGAGCTTAAGGTGCGCTTAAATTCCGCTCCCGACGCCGTTCCGAAGACGTACAGCCGTTCGCAGGTAAAGACTATAAAGGACGGCCGTATTGTAGTAACAAAGGAAGAAATAGCCTCTTTAAAAAATCTCGAGTAGAAACTAACTGAAAAATTTTGTAAGATTTTTTTTAAAATCTTGCCCTATTGGCCTTAAATATAGTTGATTTTTTCACAATTCGTGCTACAATATAGCTATAAAACATTTACGGAGGTGCAAATTATGCCTTACATGATCACAGATGAGTGCATCAGCTGCGGTGCGTGCGCAGGTGAGTGCCCGGCTTCGGCGATTTCCGAGGGCGATACCAAATTCGTTATCGATGCAGGTTCGTGCATTGACTGCGGTGCGTGCGCAGACACTTGCCCGACCGGCGCTATCAAAGAAGCGTAATAGAATAATTATATAGAGGAAATATTATTATTCTGCAAAAGCCTGTGCCCTGCACAGGCTTTTTGCGTAGTGCAAACGGAGGATGAAATGCTGCTGTCAGAAAACGAAAGGCTGGACGATCTGGGTCTCGGCGGGCTTCGGCTCATACAGGACAAAACCCAGTTCTGCTTCGGCGTTGACGCGGTGCTGCTCTCGGACTTTGCCCGTGTGAAGTATCGCGGGCGGGCGCTTGATTTAGGATGCGGCAACGCTATAATCCCCCTTCTTCTTTCCCATAAGACGAAGGCGGCGCATATTGCGGGAGTGGAAATTCAGAGCGCGCCCGCCGCTTTGGCGCGCCGCAATGTTGAACTGAACGGGCTTTCGGAGAAGATAAAAATATACGAGGACGACTTAAAGAACGTAAGCGAGGCGTATTTCGGCTTCGCCTTCGACACTGTTGTGAGCAATCCCCCGTATATGGAGCCGGAGCGCGGCGAAAAGAACGCATCGGAGACCGTGAAAATCGCGCGTCACGAGGTGGCATGCAATGTTTTCGACGTGGTTTCGGCCGCTTCGCGCTGTCTTAAATTCGGCGGCCTTTTCTTTATGATACACCGCCCCGAACGCTTGGCCGACATTATAAGCGCCATGCGAAGCTACGGGCTTGAACCGAAAAGGCTCCGTGCCGTCCATCCCAAGGCGGGACAGAACGCCTCCATGATACTTATTGAGGGACAAAAGGGCGCTCACCCGTCATGCATAATGCTGCCGCCGCTCTATATACATAACGCGGAGGGCGGCTATACGGATGAGATTAACGCAATATATGAGAGGACGTAAAAATGCAGAAGGGCAGACTGTACCTTGTGGGTACGCCGATAGGAAATCTTGACGACATGACGTATCGCGCCATAGAAACGCTTAAAGAGGCGGATATAATCGCGGCCGAGGATACGAGAAATACGCTGAAGCTTTTAAACCATTTCGACATAAAAAAGCCGCTCGTAAGCTACCATGAGCATAACAGGCGCGCGCGGGGCGCGGAGCTTCTTTCAAAAATGAGCGATGGCCTTACATGCGCCCTTGTGACGGACGCGGGCATGCCCGCCATATCCGACCCTGGCGAGGACCTTGTGAGCCTGTGCCACGAAAACGGCGTGGAGGTAGTCGTCGTCCCCGGGCCAAGCGCCGTCATATGCGCCGTGGCCGCGTCGGGGCTCGGCGGCGGCAGATTTACCTTCGAGGGCTTCCTTTCCGTATCGAACAGGCGCAGACGCGAGCATCTTTCGGCGCTCAAAGGCGAAACGCGGGCCATGGTGTTCTATGAGGCTCCCCATAAGCTTCTCGGGACGCTTCGCGACCTCGCTGCCGTCTTCGGTGAGGAGCGGCGCGTATCGCTTTCGCGGGAGCTTACGAAGAAATATGAGGAGACCGTTCGCATGACGCTGGGCGAGGCCGTAAAAAAATATGAGGATTTAAAACCGCTGGGCGAATTTGTGCTTGTGGTCGAGGGTCAGAGCGAAGCGGAGACAGAAGCGGCGGCGAAGGACGAAAAGGAGGACGCAAGGGAGCGCGCCCGCGCGATGATCATGCGCCTTAAAGAGGAAAACGCCTCGAACCGCGATATTCTCGCCGCCGTCATGAAGGAAACG
>JAFOLN010000321.1 GCA_017419325.1 Clostridia bacterium | reverse complement strand
GTAGAGCTCACGGGAGAATGGCAGCTTTCTCTTGCCCAGATCCTCGCGGTCGGGATGGTATTCGCCCTCCACGTACTCCACTTCGTTTTCGGGGTAGTTGTCTATAATGAGCTTCACGGGGTCGAGCACGGCCATGACGCGTTTTGCGCTCTCGGAGAGGCGGTTTCTTACACAGAATTCAAGGAACTCATAGTCAACCACGCTGTTCGTCTTGGAAACGCCGTTCTTCTCTATAAATTCGACAACGGCCTCCGGCGGATAGCCCAGGCGGCGTATGCCCCTTAAGGTGGGCAGGCGCGGGTCGTCCCAATCGGACACGATGCCCTGCTCTATAAGCTCGCGCAGCTTTCTTTTCGACATGACGGTATACGTCATATTGAGGCGGGCGAACTCTATCTGACGCGACGGATACGGCGCGTCGGCGCTCTTTATCACCCAGTCGTAGAGCGGACGGTGATCCTCAAATTCCAGCGAGCAGAGCGAATGCGTCACGCCCTCGTAGGAGTCGGACAGCGGATGCGCAAAGTCGTACATCGGATATACGCAGTATTTCTCGCCGGTGCGGTGGTGATTTGCAAAAAGTATGCGGTAAATGACGGGGTCGCGCATGTTTAAGTTGTTGGACGCCATATCAATCTTTGCGCGAAGCACATGGCTCCCCTCGGGGAACTCGCCCGCCTTCATGCGGTTGAAAAGGTCGAGGTTCTCCTCAACGGTGCGGTTGCGGTAGGGGCTTTCGCGTCCCGGCTCTTTAAGCGTGCCGCGGTACTCGCGTATTTCCTCCGCCGAAAGGTCGCACACGTATGCGAGACCCTTCTTTATGAGCCTGTACGCGCACTCAAGGAGAAATTCGTAATAATCCGACGCGTAGTAAACGTTGGCGTATTCAAAGCCCAGCCAATGTATGTCCTCTTTTATCGCGTCGACGTACTCCACGTCCTCCTTTGCGGGGTTCGTGTCGTCGAGGCGGAGATTGCAGATGCCGTTGTACTTTCTTGCCGTTTCAAAATCGATGTATATCGCCTTCGCGTGGCCTATGTGAAGATAGCCGTTCGGCTCCGGCGGGAAACGTGTCTGTATATGATCAGCTTTTCCCTCTTTCAGATCCTGTTCGATGAAATCATGTATAAAATTAGTCGGGGTTTTTATCTCTTCGCTCATACTGCGCCTCCCATAAAAATTCTAAATGTCAGTATACCACAAATCGCCTCCGGTATCAATGATTTTCGGCTTGAAACAGGTAAAATAAATAATACGTTAAAACCTTGACAAAATACCTTTTTATTCTGTATATTATAGGTGTGCGCAACTTTTTATTTAATTCGATTGGAGGAAATATTATGGCAAAGTTTGTATGTTCTATCTGCGGATATACTCATGAGGGCGACGCTCCCCCGGAGAAGTGCCCCCAGTGCAAGGCTCCCGCATCAAAGTTCAACGAAGTTAAGGAAGGCGTTTTAGAGTTCGCCGATGAGCACAGAATCGGCGTTGCCAAGGACGTTGACCCCAGAATCATTGAAGGTCTCCAGCAGAACTTCATGGGCGAGTGCACCGAGGTTGGTATGTATCTCGCTATGAGCCGCCAGGCTGACCGCGACGGTTATCCCGAGGTTGCCGAGGCTTACAAGAGAATCGCTTTTGAAGAGGCTGAGCATGCCGCAAAGTTTGCGGAGCTTCTTGGCGAGGTTGTTTATCCCGATACGAAGAAGAACCTTCAGCTCCGCGTTGACGCAGAGCACGGCGCAACGGCAGGTAAGAAAGAGCTTGCAACGCTCGCAAAGCAGCTCAACCTTGACGCTATCCACGACACCGTTCACGAGATGGCAAAGGACGAGGCCCGTCACGGCAAGGCATTCTTAGGCTTGCTCAACAGATACTTTAAGTAAGAGACAATCATTCACAGGACAGAGGACCGTTTTCATTAAATAAGGAGGTTTTTATGCAGAAAGAGAAAAAAGTCTTTATCAAGGATCTTATAGTATTATGGCTTGCTCTGTCTGCTCTTGTATGCGCTGCACTTAACCTTCATGTTTCTCTGAATATGCTGGGTAACTCTGCGAAGCAATAAGGCATTCATCAAGTAGTTTTAAGAGGACAGGCTCATATGAGCTTGTCCTCTTTTTTTGTTTCACAATTCTTTTGATTGTACCAAAACGGTACTTTTCATCTTTTCAAGCATCGGTTTTCTTTGAAAATGGTACCTTCTATCACGCGTCTTTTAATGTACAAAGTGAACACATAGACGACGGCGCGGCGAAGGTGGACGGGACTCCCCGCTTACGTTATCTCGTCAAGCTTTCTTTGAAGCTTTGAAAGGTCGCTTTCAGTGAACGAATCGGGGTCGACGCCCGACGAGATGCAGGCTCGGCGGAATTCATCTGTGTCGATGGTATCGCCCGGGCTTTGCGCCAAGGTATATGCCACGC
>JAFOLN010000320.1 GCA_017419325.1 Clostridia bacterium | reverse complement strand
GCGAATGTGAGCACAAGCGCAAGCACAACCGCGATAAGGCGTGTTCTTTTCATAATATGTCCTCCTTAGATTGAATGTAAGAATATTATACCGCCTCCGGCGGCGCGTGTCTATATCGACGGGGTAAAACTGTTTTTTATTAAATGCAGGGACTTCCTTCAATAAATAAAACCTGTTTTTTTGAACTCCGAGGCTTCATATCCTTCACACTTACCCCGCCGGCAGGCGACCGAAGTCTTTAGAAACCCGTTTCTGAAAAGAAAAGAGATTCTTCGCTTCGCTCAGAATGACACGATGGGGTGACTTCCTGCATTGTGTGTGAGCCGGGGTGCGGCTTAAAGACTTAACAATCCCTTAGTCTGCTTGAAAAGTCGCAAAAAGCACTTTTAAAGTCTCGGGAAAGAATGTCAAAGCAGGATATCCTGCGCGGCAAAAACTCCGCGCCGCGTCCCCGGCGCCTTCGGGAACAACGCTCAACTTACACACAATTATTTGTGCATACTATCCACAGAACCGCAAAAAGCGGGGTCATATTGGTAAAAGTCCGAAAAAAATTAAATCGAAGATTGTAAAATCATATCCGCCATGATATACTAATTGTTAAATGGTTGCACTGCGCCCCTTTTACGTTACCGACCCAACGACACGCGGCCTTAAAACGGAGAGGTTTGATTTATGAGATCCGTAAAAATAGTTAAAACAGTACTGTTTATACTTATCTTCGCGCTGCTGTTCGCGGGGTTTAACTTTTTTATACAGCCCGTATGGACGTATCTTAACAACTACAACACGATACACGGCTTCTATGAGGAGCCCCGCGATACGATAGAGACGCTGTTTTTGGGCTCAAGCTACATGATAAACGGCGTAACGCCCACGGAGCTTTACGACGAATACGGCCTTTCGGCCTACAATCTCGCAACGGAGCAGCAGCCGCTCATGGCCTCCTACTACTGGCTCTTAGAGGCATATAAGTATCAGCCGGGCTCGCTTAAAACGGTGGTGCTTGACGTTTCCATGCTCCGACGCGACCCGCCGCTTTCGGCATACAGAAAGGCCTTCGACGATATGCATTTTTCGCGCACGAAGTATGAAGCGGTGCGCGCATATACCGAGGATCTTCACGAGGCGGTAATGACGCTGTTTCCCGCGTTTTCGTATCATTCGCGGTGGTCGTCGCTTGAGCAGGCCGACTTTGAAAAGGCGAAGTACGAGCCCGCGCTTTACCTTCGCGGCTACGACTTCAACACGGAGCGTTATTTTGACGCGGTGCCCCTGGGAGGCATAGCCATACCGGAATACGTCCCCGACGAGGACGAAAAGCCGGACGAGCTGGAGAAAAAGGCGCTGGACTACTTCGACAGGCTCGCGTACTTCTGCAGAGACAACGGCATAAGGCTTGTGCTCATAAAAACGCCCATAATCGGCTCGTGGCCGTCCTCGAGCCACAACGCGGTGAAGCTTCTTGCCGATACCTGCGGGCTTGAATTTTACGACTTTAACTACCTCCCTTATCTTGATCAGATGGGCTACAATCACGCGGCGGACAGCCAGGACAACGCCCATATGAATTATTACGGCGCCCATAAGCTGACCATGTGGCTGGGCGAGTTCCTCACAGAGGAATGCGGCGCCGCGGACGTGCGCGGGGACGAGCGCTACGCTTTTCTTTCGGACGAATCGGCGGAGTATGCCGCCACGGTGAGAGAACAGCTCCGGATGGAGAACATCACAGACCCCTGCGACTATATCACGGAGTTTAAAAAGCGCGGATATACCGTGCTTATCGCCGTGCGCGACGAGGCCAGCGTAAATCTTACAAAGGCGCAGAGACGCGAGCTTTCGAGGCTGGGTCTTACGGAGCTTTCCGACCTTGAATACGGCGACTGCTACGCCGCCGTTATGAAGAACGGCACGATAATTCTGGAGGAGCGAAAAGCAAACGAGGAGCTTTCGGCAGAGGAGACTTCGGGCGACGGCGCGCCGCCGCTTGAGCTGTTCGGCGTGCTCGCGGGAGACGTGCCCTATGAGATGACGAGCGGGGGCGCGAACTTCGGCGACACGGTCTCAATTAAGATAGACGGCGAGGAATACGCGCCGGACGAGCGGGGACTCAACATAGTTGTATACAACAATACGACGGGCGAGGTGGAATGCACCGCCCTGTTCGATACGTTCGCCTCGCCGACGCGCGAGTGCGGAGACATTGAGGCGCAGCTTCGGGAGGCGCTGGACGACGGCGTTTCGCCGGACGAGCTTACGGATAATCTTAACAGGCTCTACACCTACAACAGCCGCTGCGAAAGCGAAAGAAAGGACGCCGCGGACTGACGGACACATACGGGAGTGATATTCTTTGTTCTATGAGATAACGCCTTCCGACAGGGAGGCTTTCATATCGGACGGGGGAGCAAGGCTTACTTACAGAGACCTTGCCGAATATATAGAGGACTTCAAAGCGCTTCATACCGGGCGAACGCTTGCCTTCTCTTTATGCGAGAACAGCCCCGAAAGCGCCATAGGCTACCTCGGCTTTTTAAACTCGGGCACCGTGCCGCTGCTTATGGATAAAAATACGGACGGCGCGCTCGTAAAAAGGCTTCTGGGCATATACGCCCCCGAGTACATATACGCGCCTTCGGATATGGCGGGGGACTTTCCCGGCTACGAAAAGATATACGGGCTTATGTCATATGCGCTCCTTCGGGCGAAGGCGCCGGTACCGATTGCAATACATGAGGAGCTTGCGCTGCTTCTTACCACCTCCGGCTCCACGGGAAGCCCGAAGCTCGTAAGGCAGAGCCGTAAGAACATAGAGTCGAACGCCCGCGCCATAGCGTCGTATCTTGAGCTTACGCCGGACGAACGGGCGGTGACGACGCTCCCCATGAACTACACGTACGGCCTTTCCATAATAAACAGCCATCTGTACGCGGGCGGCACGGTACTTTTTACAAAAAAGCCCGTGATAATGAAGCCGTTCTGGGACTTTATGAAGCGCGAACGCGCCACGTCCTTCGGCGGCGTGCCGTCAACGTATGAGCTTTTAAAGAAGATAAAGTTCTTTAAGCTTGACCTGCCCGACCTTCGCTATATGACACAGGCGGGAGGCAAGCTTCTGCCGTCGCTCCATCTTGAATATGCGAAGTGGGCAAGGGAGCGCGGCAAACGCTTCATCGTCATGTACGGCCAGACGGAGGCCACGGCGCGCATGGGCTACCTGCCCGCCGAATACAGCGTCGAGAAGGCGGGCAGCATGGGACGCGCCATCCCCGGCGGACGCTTCTCTCTTATCGACACGGACGGAAGCGAGATAGACGTACCCGACAAGGTGGGCGAGCTTTTATACGAGGGCGACAACGTGACCATGGGCTACGCCGAAACGCCGGACGATTTGAACCGGGGCGACGAGCGGGGCGGAAGGCTCCTTACAGGAGACATGGCGAAGCGCGACGAGGACGGCTTTTACTATATAGTAGGCCGAAAGAAGCGTTTTTTGAAGATTTCGGGCAGCCGCGTGAACCTTGACGAGATAGACCGCCTCATAAAATCGCAGTTCGAGGGGATCGACTGCGCGTCCAGCGGCGTCGATGATAAAATGAAGGTCTACATAACAGACGAAACGAAAACGGAAGAGGTAAAACGCTGGCTTTCCGAAAAAACGCATCTGAGAGAGTCGGCCTTTTCGGTATTATATATAGAAGAGATACCTAAAAACGAAGCGGGAAAAACACTTTATGAAAAACTGCCGTAAGGGGGATTTATCATGGATAAAATAATCGAAATATTAAGCGGTCTCAAATCGGGCGTAGATTTTTCCGCGGCCGAGAGGATCGCCACCGACAAAATACTCGACTCGATAGACATAGCGTCGCTCATAACGGCGCTCGAGGACGAGTTCGACATTGAGATAAGCATGGAATACATGGACAACAAGAACTTTGATTCCGTCAGTGCCATCTGGGAAATGGTAAAGGAGCTTCAGGAGGAGTAAGGCATGTCTGTCGCATCCCTTAATTTTCTTCTGTTTGTGCTTGTAACGGTCATTGTTTTCTACATCTGCCCCGTTAAGTACCGCTGGATCGTACTGCTTATATCCAGCGTGGCTTTCTATGTCATCGCGGGCAGCGTGAATTTTCTGCCGTATATCATCCTTACGTCGTTCGCCGTATGGATATTTGCGCGGGGCATAGGAAAACAGAATGCCGCCCTCGCCGCCGAGCTTGAGGCGGAGGGGCTTTCAAAGGAAGAAAAGAAGGCGCTAAAAGCCAAATATAAGGCGCGTTCGCGTACGCTGCTTATACTCGCGCTCGTCGTGGGGATAGGCGTGCTTTGCGTTACGAAATTTTCCCATTACGTCATAGATTATATGCTCACGGTGCCCGCGTATGCCGACGGAGCGGCCTCTGCCGCCATGTGGATACTCGTGCCGCTGGGCATATCGTATTACACCTTCTCCACCGTGGGATACATACTCGACGTATACTGGAAGCGGTGCGAGCATGAGGAGAATTTCTTCAGATTCTTTCTCTACGCCATATATTTTCCCCATATCGTACAGGGCCCCATCTCCCGCTACCGCCTTCTGGGGCAGGAGCTTAAAAAGGAGCTCCGCTTCGACTACGGCCGCGCCGCGGCGGGCGTTCAGCTTATGATATGGGGCTTTTTCAAGAAGCTTGTCATCGCCGACAGGCTCCATATATTCGTGTCGAACGTATACGACGGCGGCATGCACCCGGGAAGCATATTCCTTGTGACCTGCTTTTTCGACGCCATGATGATATACACCGACTTTTCCGGCTATATGGACATCGTGCGCGGCGTGTCGCAGATATTCGGCGTGGAGCTTGAGCCGAACTTCAATCACCCCTTCTTTTCAAAGAGCGTGCCCGAGTTCTGGCGCAGGTGGCATATGTCGCTGGGCGGCTGGTTCAAGGATTATGTATACTACCCGCTCACCGTGTCGAAATGGATGAAGGCGGTAAACAAAAAGACGGGAAAGAAGCCCTTCGGCCGCTTTCTTACGGTGGCCATACCCGTGCTTATAACGTGGTTCTTAACGGGACTCTGGCACGGCACGGGACTTCCGTACATCTGCTGGGGCATCTACTACGGCGTGCTCATAACGCTGTCCGTGGGCTTTGCGCGTCAGTACGAGGCGATGAACCGCGCGCTTCACATAAACACGGAGGCGTTCTCGTTCAGGCTTTTCCGAATGATACGCATATTCTTTGTGTTCATGGGCGGAAGGCTCCTCACAAGCCCCGGAAGCCTTGAAAACACGGGTCTTGTGCTTCGCACAATATTCACCGACTTTCAGGGGTGGCTTTTGTTCGACGGGAGCCTCGTAAATTACGGCCTTGAGGCGTATGACCTGGGGCTTCTCTTCGTATGCTTCTTCATCGTATGGGCCGTAAGCATGATGCAGGAGCGCTTCGGCGTGAGGGAGCGCCTCGCGGGGCAGAATCTCGTTTTCAGATGGGTGATAATGTACGCCGCCATTTTCGCCGTTATAATATTCGGCGAATACGGCATAGGCTACGACCCCGCGGCGTTTATTTATATGCAGTATTAGACGGGAACGGGGGAGTGAATGCTCCTCCGTTGTTATTAAGCAATGATGAAATTATATTCATATAGGAGGAGCGAAAAATGTCGAAAAAGAGATTTGAGGTCATATACAAAGACGGCGGCCAGTTAAAAGACGAGGGACTTCGTCAGATACTTGTAGACACGGAGACGGGCGTGAACTACCTTGTGTGGAAATCCGGCTACGCGGGCGGCATAACTCCGCTGCTTGATTCCGACGGGAAAGTGGTAGTCACGAGCGTGAATATCG
>JAFOLN010000319.1 GCA_017419325.1 Clostridia bacterium | reverse complement strand
GAGCTTCGCGCAGCCTTAAAGGGGGCGGCGGCAATGCTTGCAGTCATCATCCTTTGCTCCGTCGTGACGGCGGCGGGCAGCTCGTTTGCGTCGGGCGAGGTGTCGCGCACCGCAGACGCGGTCTGTGTCGTTTCCGGCGCGCTTACGATGACGCTCGTCCTAAAGGATATGATATCCGTCTGCATAGACACCGTATCGGGCGGCGTTTCGTTTATTAAGGCGCTCACGCCCACAATGGTGCTTCTAATGTTCACGGGCGGCGATGCGGTCGGCGCGGGCACGCTTGAATTCCGGCTTTTCTTTATCATCGAAGCCATGGCTCAGGCCGTCGAATACTTTTTCATACCCCTCGTATGCTGCCGCCTTGCGCTTTGCGCGGCAGACGCGGTGTTCGACGGCATAAAGCTCTCGGGACTTGCGGGTCTTATAAAAAGCGTTCTTAACTTCTCCCTGGGGCTTATGCTTACGGTGTTTACGGGCTTCATAACGATAAACCGCATAGCGGCGTCCGTGGGCGACGCGGCGGGGAAGACGGTCAGATTCACCGTATCGAACGCTGTGCCGGTGGTGGGGAAGATAATCTCCGATTCCGCGGATCTCGTTATAACCTACTCCCATATCATAAAGTCGGCATTCGGCGTGTTCGGCATGACAGGCGTCATACTAATCTTTCTTTCGCCGCTAATAAGGATAGGCGCGAGACTTCTTATATTCAGGCTTGCGGCGGCGCTTTCTGAAACGCTTGGGAGCCCGCGCCTTTGCGCCCTTTTCGGGGGCTTTGCGGAGGCCGTGACTTATATTTTTTCCATAAGCGTATGCGTATGCGTGTTTCTTATAATAACGCTGGGACTTACCACATGGGCGGGAGCGAAATAAATGGAGCAGGTACGATCGTTTATAATTACGCTCATTGCGCTGAGCGTAATCCTTGGAATAATAAAGTTCCTCTTTCCGAAGGGCGGCCTTTCCGCGCCTCTTAAGGTCATATGCGGCCTTATGGCGCTGTCGGCTTTTTTGTCGCCCATAAAGGCCGTCATGGACGCGCATCCGGGAGCGGCGCCGCACTTTTCGGACACGCCGCCTCAATACGAGGCGTCATACAAAGACGCATACCGGGACGAGGTGCTGAAACTTTCGCAAAAGAGAATATGCGAGGACGCGAAGGCATATCTATTAGAAGAATACGGCGTGTCCCCGCTGTCGGCGGACGCGGAGTTAGATGAAGACGGGAATGTATTGTATATGGATATATTATTTGAAAACGCCCCACAGCGGGACGCGGTAAGCGAAGCCGATATAAAGGCGCGCTACGGCGCGGATACGGTGAGATTTCTCATAGACGAAAGCGGGTGAGCATGTGGACGTACAGAGCTTAAAAAAGCTTCTTCGCGGCAAGAACGCGGGGCTTATACTTATACTCGTCATATTCGGGCTTGTGATGATATTTATCCCCGGGCTTTCCTCGGGCGACAGTAAAACCTCGCCCCGGGACACGGAGGACGACAACCTCGAATATGCAAAGACGCTGGAAGCGCGGGTAAAGACCATAGTCGAGAGTCTTGACGGGGCGGGGCGGTGCGAGGTGATGATAACGCTTGAAAACGGCGCCGAGCAGGTGTTCGCCGTTGAGAGCCGCGAAAACAGAACGGAGTCCGCCGACTCCGAGCGCACGTCCTCCGCTCTCGACTCACAAAGGAGCATACTTACCGTATCGAGCGGGGGAGAACAGCGTCCCATCATCGTAAGAAGGATTGAGCCGAAGGTGCGCGGCGTGGTCATAGCCTGCGAGGGCGGCGACGATGCCGCGACGGCGCTAATGATAACCGACGCCGTAAGGACGCTTTTTGACATACCGTCAGCAAATATTTGCGTTATAAAACTGTCAACATAAAAAAGGGAGGAAAAAACTATGTATTTCAAGAAGAAAAAATATGTTATCGTAGTGCTTGCGGGGCTTATCGCACTTGCCGTTTACCTCAATGTAGTATATACTGATACAAACGGCATGTTCGAGGTGACCGAAACTGTTAGCCCCGCGCCCACGGTGCTGGGAGAGACCGCCGAGGTTTCATCGCCGGGTCTCGGCGCGAAGGATGAGAAAAAATCTGAAAGCACGGACCCGCAGATATCCGAGGCGCGGCTTACGCGCCAGAAGAGCCGCGATGAGGCGGCCATGCTCCTTAAGGAGATAATCGCAAACAAGGAGCTTTCGCCCGAGGACAAAGGCGCCGCCGCCGACAGGCTTTCAGCCATGGCCGACGCGATAGAGAAGGAGGCCTCCGTTGAAAACCTTGTAAGGGCCAAAGGCTTTCCCGACTGCGTGGCATACATATCCGACGGCAGCATAACGCTCACCGTAAAGGCCGACGGCCTAGAAAAGACGCAGATAGCCCAGCTTAAGGACATAGCCGTAACGCAGACGGGGCTGTCATCCGATAAAAT
>JAFOLN010000318.1 GCA_017419325.1 Clostridia bacterium | reverse complement strand
TTTATCTCGCCATTTATAGTCGGAATGAGGGTGCGTCTTCAGGTCTTCGAAGCGTCTCGCCATGAGGCATCATTCAAGACTGTTTTGCCACCAATTGGCGCTGTCGCGCCCGTGACTTCGGTGCCCGATGTTTGTTATGCGGGATTATTCAAAAGGCTTTCGTCTGTGTCATTCTGAGGCAAAGCCGAAGGCGCGACGGATGAGGTGTCATGCGCGGCGCATACAAAAATCCCCCGGACTGACAGTCCGGGGGATTCTATAATAATATGTATTATATTATTTCAAAAATTACTCTATAACCTGTACGCACTCGGGAAGAGTGTTGATGCAGTAGTACATGCCGGTCGGGTCAAGTGCAACCTTACCAACTACGCTTACATGCGTGCCGTCTGCCGGATATGCCGACTCAGGAGCGCCCTGGATAAGGAGCGTGGTGCCAACGGACTCGCTGCCGTCTTCGTTGCTCTCATTGATGGAGAAAGACATACCGGAGGAGAACTGGCCGATGGTGCCGTCGATTGCAACAACCTTGCCGTCCATTTCGCCGTTCTGGATAGCGGACGAAAGAGCCTTCATGCCTTCGAAGTCGCCGTAAGCGATGGTGGTGTCGGGAGCGGAGAGCTCGTCAACGCTGAGGGTCACAACTGCGTCCATAAAGGGAACCTCTGCTGCATCAAGCTCATCAACGCCTGCTTCAACTTCCTGAAGCTCTTCTGCTACTTCTTCGGTTACCTCCTCGGCAGTGTCTTCAGCTGCCTGCTTCTGACCGCATGCTGCGAATGCGAATACCAGCGTAAGAGCCAGTACGATGCACAGAATGCTTCTTAAAAGTTTCTTGTTCATTTTAGGTCCTTCCTTTCAAAAAAGTGTCTTAAATTCTACCGGAGTTAAGATTTCTCCGATTTCAAATACATATTAGCGCAAACATTCCGTAAAGTCAATGATTGTTATTTAAATATCTATCCAAAAGTTTTCAGCCGATTTTTTCCGTCCATTCGGCCTCCTTAAAGCCCACAAGCACAAAGCCTTCGCCTATGAGAATCGGCCGCTTCACAAGCATCCCGTCCGTCGATAAAAGCTCCGCCTTTTCCTCGTCGCTCATATTCGGGAGCCTGTCTTTTAAGCCCATCTCTCTGTATGCCTGACCGCTCGTGTTGAAAAAGCGGTTCATGCTAAGGCCGCTTTCCTTCTGCCAGAGAATGATCTCCTCCTTCGAGGGGTTCTCCTCCTTTATGGGGCGCACCGTATACGCCGCGCCGCGTTCGTCCAGGAACTTTTTCGCCTTTTTACAGGTGGAGCACCTGTCGTAGCACAGAAATACCATAAAAAATACCTCCTATTCGCCGATTATCTTAACGAGCACGCGCTTTCTTCGCTTACCGTCAAATTCATAGTAAAAAAGCTGCTCCCAGGGGCCGAAGTCGAGCCTCCCGTCCGTCACCGCCACCACGCTCTCACGCCCCATGAGACTGCGCTTTAAATGGGCGTCGGCGTTGTCCTCATAGCCGTTGTGGCGGTAGCGGTCGTAGGGCTTTTCGGGGGCAAGCCCCTCAAGCCACACCTCATAATCATGATGAAGGCCGCTCTCGTCGTCGTTTATGAAGACGCTTGCGGTGATGTGCATGGGATTTATAAGTATAAGCCCCTCCTTTATGCCGCTCTCGTCGATGCACTTCTGCACCTCGCGTGTAATGTTCACTATGGCGCGGCGCGTCGGTATGTTGAACCACAGCTCCTTTCGGTAGCTTTTCATTTTTTACACATCCTTTCCGAATACGTGAATATTGAACTCTGCCGTAATGTCGAGGCGCTCCATAGCCCGGAGTCTCTCGCGTCCCGCCCGGGGCGTTTTCCAGTAATACGGCGTCATTTTAAAGAGATTTTCTATCTCCGCGCCCGACGTCAGCGTAAACGAAGTCCTCACGGGCGCCACCGTCTTATACGAAAAGCCCTCGTAGGGCGTAAGCTTCTCCTCGTTCTCGTAGGGCTCGTCGTAGAGTATTTCCTTAAGCTCATAAAGGTGCCGCCGCCCGGGAACTACATATATAAATATGCCGCCGGGCTTCAGTACCCGCCCAAACTCCGACAGCGCAAGCGGCGAAAAGCAGTTTATGAGCACGTCGGCGCACCCGTCGGCCAGCGGCATTTTGTAAGACGAGGCCACGGCAAATTCAATGCCCGGCGCGCGCTTCGCGGCGTATTTTAAGATGAACTTCGATATGTCGAGTCCCGCCGCCCGCACGGCGCGGCCGTCCTTTGTAAGCGCGTCGAAAACGGCGGCGGTATAGTAGCCCTCGCCGCAGCCCGCGTCAACGACCGCCGCGTCACCGGGCGCAAAGCATAGCGCAAGGCGGGAAAGCTCAGCCGCAAGCGGCCCGTAATGGCCGCCGGAAAGAAAGTCACGGCGGGCGCGGGCCATCTCTTTGTCATCGCCGGGGAAGCGGGAATGCTTGTCGCCCGCCCCGAGCAGGTTTACATAACCCTGCGCCGATATGTCGAATATATGATTTTTGCCGCATTTGTACGTTCTGTCCGTCCGAATGAGGGGACGGGCGCACACGGGACAGCGAAAGAGGCTCTCACCGTTCATCGCGCCGCGCCGTCGGTTCCCACGCGGCACCTTAACCGTTTCCCGGAAAGCACGCTGTTCGCCACGGCGTTCACCTCCTCGCGGGTCACGCCCTCTATAAGTGCGATAAGCTCGTCCTGAGTGCGCACATAGCCGTAGAGCAGCTCGCCCCGGGCGATGTAGGGCATGCGCGTCGAGGAGCTTTCAAAGCTCATGATAAGATTTGTTATAATCTGCTTCTTTGCGCGGATGAACTCCTCCTCGGTCACGCCGTCGCGGGCAAATCCGGCGATGCATTCGTCAAGCTTCGCCGTAAGCTCCGCCTCCGAATCGGGGCTGTATGCCGCGCCGATTACGAACATTCCCGTGTCGAAAATGGGCATATTGAAGGAATAGACGTTATAGCAAAGGCCGCTCTCCTCGCGGAGCGTCTGATAAAGGCGGGAGCTCATGCCGTCGCCCAGAATAAGCGACATGACGGACGCGGCGTAGGCGCGCCTGTCCTTTCTGCCCACGCTCTCGAAGCCCAGGTTTATGTGGTTCTGCTCGATGTTTCGCGGGATGAATATGTCGCCGCCGTTAAATCGGATGGGCGAAAACGCGGGCGCGGGCGCGCCCCTTTTAACGGAGCCGAAGGTCTTTTCCATGTATGACAGGAGCCTGTCCTCGTCAAAGCTGCCCGCCACGGCCACAACGATGCGCTCCGCGGTGTAGCGGCTCTCCATATAGGAAACGAGATCGTCCCGGGTGATGGCGGAGACCGTCTCCCGGGTGCCCAGAATGGGCAGCGAATAGGGATGGGGCGCGAAGGCGTTTATCGTCAGCTCCTCCGTCGCCACGTCCTCCGGGGTGTCAAGGTACATGTTTATCTCCTCCAATATGACGCGCCGCTCCCGCTCGACGGCCTCGGGCGCGAAGAGGGGGTTTAAGAACATCTCCGAGAGGATGTCAAGCGCGTCGTAAAGGTCGTCGTCAAGGCACTTTACGTGGTAGCAGGTGTGCTCCTTCGCGGTGAACGCGTTCATGAACGCGCCCAGCATGTCCATGTCGTGGGCAAGCTCAAGGGCCGTCCGTCCCCGGGAGCCCTTGAACATCATGTGCTCGATGAAGTGGGACACGCCGTTCTGGGCGGGCGTCTCGTTCTTTGAGCCGCAGTCCACCCAGATGCCCGCCGATACGGAGCGGATGCCCCCAAGCTTTTCATATATGATACGAACGCCGTTTGACAGCGTATGCTTTTTTGTCATATGCGCCTCCGATGTGTGTTTTTTTCTTATAAAAGCAGTATATCATATTTTGCGCCCCGAACCAAGGATATAAACACCTTTTCCCCGTGGGGCGAAAGCCCCCCGCACCCCCCGCACTGAAACCGCCTCCGGCTGTGTCATTCTGAGGCGCGAACGCGCCGAAGAATCTCTTAGGCTCCCTTGTGTAAAGGTATCTGGCACGCAGAAGGCGTGACTGAGGGATTGTATAAATACTTTTCTTTATTTAAAGCCCCTATTTTCTTGCAATAATTCTTTTTAGAACCACGGTTCTAAGACTCCTTTTCGCCTGCGCGGCGGGCGGTACTTTT
>JAFOLN010000317.1 GCA_017419325.1 Clostridia bacterium | reverse complement strand
CTGTCCCGGATAAAGAGTATGGCACCGTAATCCTGAAGGACGGTCAGCTTGTCTGCAGGGACTGCGCAGACAAGACGCGCATTCTGTATCCTTTTCGGTATACGTATGTGCTGACCAAAGGTACGATTGCGTCAGGATGGACCCGCAAGAACGAGGCGATTTACGATAACACCATACAGGGACAGAGGATCGATCCGTTAAGGGAAATGACGCCGGATGAATTCCGCGCCGCCATGGAAGAATCCCTGAAAGCGGCCGAGGCGCAGGCGGCCCGGTATGCCGGAGCGAAAGCGGTAATCGAGGTGGACTATGTACGGAGATATTTCGCAAATATCGGAACGCGGGAAAAGCCAAAGTATTCCAAACGCAAACGCTTCGGCGTTTTCGGCAAGGTGCTGCACGGAGAACTTATTACCGGCGCGGAGGTCGTCGTTTCCCATAAGGACAGAGAATACTCCGCGAAAATAGAAGAACTGCAGGACTGGGTCGGCACGTACGCCGCCGGCGCACCCGTCGGAAAGGCAAGCGTGGGCGAAACGGTCATCATGATGTTTGGCCAAGGGATGGATTTTGTATATCCCGGCGATAAGCTGATCGTGCGGTAAGAAAAGGACAGGAGGTTTTTTATATGGCAGTCAGGGAAAAAGAAGTCGGCCTGGGCAGCTGTGTGATATGCGGACGCGCAGCATTGAGAGCACGGGAAGAGGGCGAGCTTACCATGATAGAAGGACCGAATGCGCTTCGTTTAAAGGACGGCGGCAGCCTGTGCGGTTCCTGTGTACGCAGGCTGAGAGTCATGTACCCTCTTAAATATACATTTGACGAAGCGAAACGAATCGTCGTGAAGAAGGATCCGCTTCCGGAGCTTGGCACAGAGGAGGCGCTGCAGGCCAATTCGGAAGTGGTCTCGTTTCGCGAAGATCTGAGAGAGCATTACGGATTCCATAACGCGGTATTTGTTGCGGACGCGATGGCGGAAGTAAAGGGCGGTCTTCTTAAGCCTCCCATCGTCACCGTTTTCGGACAGGTCCTTTACGGAACGTTCTATATGCAGGACGAAGTGACGATCCTCAGCGGCGGAAATGAGATCAAGGCGGCGCTGGAGGCAATCGATTCCTATGAGCACAGAGTACCGATGGACGCCTCATCTCTGAAGGAGTGGATACGCAGGACGTGGGATCCGGGCAGAGCGGTCGGAGAGACCGGTTATCTCTGCAAGCTGGTCGTACAGGCAAAGGGGATATCCGTAAAGCCCGGCGACCTTGTGGTGAAGGACTGATAAAGATTTCTCGCCCGGTTTGCCTGACAAATCAGCGTTATCCGGATTCCGCGGCAAGACGGCGCTGCACAGACGGGAGGTATTTCATGAAAATGAACGGTATGATACGACATGAAACGGGAGGCCTTGAATATTTTACGGCCGAGAGCTTCGACAAAACGGGGCTTGTGCGCCACTGCTTTACGACGCGAAAAGGCGGCGTGTCCGAGGGGTGCTTTTCGTCGCTTAACCTGGGCGTGAACCGGGGCGACGACACGGAGCGCGTATTAAAGAATTACGACATTATCTTCGGCGCGCTGGGCTCGTCGAAGGAGAAAGCAATACTGAGCAAACAGACCCACTCCGACACGGTGTGGGAGGTGGGAACGTCCGACCAAGGGAACGGCCTTCTTCGTGCAAACCGCTTTGAGAACGCCGACGCCTTCATAACGCGTGAGCGGGGCGCGGCGCTTACGGTATTTATGGCCGACTGCGTGCCGATTCTCTTTCTCGACCCCGTGAAGCGGGCCATAGCCGCCTGCCATTCCGGCTGGCGCGGCACGGTGCAGCGCATAGGAGAAAAGACGGTGTTAAAAATGACGGAGCGCTTCGGGTGCCGCCCCGCCGACATACTCTGCGCCATAGGCCCCTCGATAGGCCCGTGCTGCTTCGAGGTGGACGTGCCCGTGGTGAAGGAATTTGAGGCGGCCTTCGATTTTCTGCCGCCCTCCGAATACATAAAGCACACGGGCGGCGAAAAGTACCACATTGATTTGTGGCGCGCGAACACGGAGCTTTTAAAGCACGCGGGCGTGCCGAAGGAGAACATAACGGTCTCGGGCGAATGCACCGTATGCAACGAGGAGCTTTACTTCTCCCACAGACGCGACGGCGACAGGCGGGGCTCTCTTTCGGCAATTATCGAGCTTATATGACGCTCTTACATATTCCTTATTGAAATATTCGGAAGTACGGTTTATAATATAATAAGAAAGTATGACGATACCGTACGCGATTCATTTTTGGAGGTGACACATATGCAGGCACTGATAGAAAACAACCTCGGTGAGATCACCATTTCTGACAGGGTCTTTCAGTATCTTGTGGGCATTGAGACGACAAACTGCTTCGGCGTTGTGGGCATGGCCTTTCGCAACAAAGCCGGAGACATAGTGAAGCTTATCGTCAAGGATTCCGTTGACAAGGGCGTTCTTGTAAGACTGAACACCGAAAATAAGCTTGAGATAGAGCTTCACATAATCGTGGAATACGGCGTTAATATACCGGCGATAACAAAGAGCATAATAAACAGAGTGAGATACTTTATAGAAACGACCACCGGCTTCAAGGTTGAAAACGTTCTTGTGGTGGTCGATTCCGTGCGCACAAATTAAGGCGGGGCGCGTGCCCTGTCCCGTTTCGGCGCGATATTTTACAGCTTGTAGGGGGAATTTCTGTTGCTTTCATTAGACGGTAATTATTTTAAAAATATGTTTGTCTGCGGTGCAAACAACTTAAACATCAACAAAACGATGATAAACCGCTTGAACGTTTTTCCGGTACCCGACGGCGACACCGGCTCCAATATGTGGCTCACCATGTCGGTGGCCGTAAACGCCGTGAAGAACAGCGAGGATGAAGACATTTCGGCAGTCTCCGAAAAGATAGCGGCGGCGCTCCTTCGGGGCGCGCGAGGCAATTCCGGCGTTATCCTGTCCCTTATGTTCCGCGGCATAGCCCAGGGACTGAAGGGTATAAAATCGGCCGACGCGCCCGCAATGGCGGCGGCGTTCGGGCTGGGCGTAGAGATGGCGTACAAGGCCGTTATGAAGCCGACGGAGGGCACCATGCTCACCGTGGCAAGGCTCTCGGCGGAGCATCTTAAAAGAATCGCGCCCTCGACGGGCGAAATGGAGGCCTTTTTCGGACAGCTCACCGAAAAGGCGGACGAGGCTCTGAAGGCCACGCCGGACATGCTCCCCGTATTAAAGCAGGCGAACGTGGTGGACGCGGGCGGCATGGGACTTCTCGTTATATACCGCGGCATGCTCCATTATCTTCTGAACGGCACGATGATAGAATCGGCCGAGCCGAACGATTCATACGATGAGATAAACGAGGCCGACTTCTCCTTCGTTGAGACGGAGGACATAAAATTCGGCTACTGCACCGAGTTCCTCATAAACAAGGCACAGGACAAGGAGGAGCGTCTCGCGGAGTTCAAGACCTTCTTAAACGACATAGGCGACAGCATAGTTGTGGTTTCCGACGACGCCATAATAAAGGTCCATGTACATACGAACAACCCCGGAAGCGTTATAGAGGAGGCCTTAAAGCGCGGCACGCTCTCAAAGATAAAGATTGAGAACATGCGCGAGCAGCACACCCATCAGCTTGAGATAAGCGCAGAGGCGGAGAAGCTTCCCACCCCAAGAAAGCCCTACGGCATTGTGGCCGTATGCGCGGGCGAGGGACTTAAGGGCATATTCGAGGATATGGGCGCGGACGTTGTAGTGGACGGAGGCCAGACCATGAACCCCTCCACCGACGATATACTGAAGGCAGTAAACGACACGAACAGCGAGGTCGTTTTCATCCTGCCCAACAACAAGAACATCATAATGTCGGCAAAGCAGACGGCGGAGCTTGCGAAGGATAAAAGGATAGAGGTCATCGAGACGAAGACCGTGCCTCAGGGCATCGGCGCGATGCTGGGCTTTGACGCCGACAGCACCGTGGAGGACAACATAGCCGGGATGACGGAGTCGGTATCGGCGGTCACCAGCGGCTCGGTCACGTATGCCGACAGAGACAGCGTATACTTTGAAAAGGAGATAAAGAAGGGCGAGTTTTTAGCGCTTTCCGAGGGCGAGCTTATAGACGTGAGCGCCGACCGCGTGGAGACGACGGTCAAGCTCATAACGGGCATGTGCAAAAACGGCGCGGGGCTCGTTACCATCTACTACGGCAAGGACGCGCCGAAGGAAGAGTCGGAGGCGCTGCTTTCCGTGTGCCGTGAACGCCTGGGCGACGACGTTGAGGTAAATATTGTCTACGGCGGACAGCCCGTATATTATTATATAATCTCCGCAGAGTAAAACTTTGCGTACAGCGGCGGCGCGGGCGGTTGCCCGCGCCGTGTTTTATATTTTCACATAAAAAAGAGGTGAACCGTTATGTATACGCTCCGCGATATGGCGGGCGTGGGCCCGAAACGCGAGAAGCTTTTAAACAAGCTGGGCATTTTCGCCCCGAAGGACCTTATATTTTACTTTCCCCGCACGTATGAGGACAGAAGCGTATTTGCGCGGGTGCGCGACGCCGAAATAGGGCAGAGCGTATCAATAAGCGCAACGCTTGCCCGTGATTTTACCCATGCGCGCCTGCCGGGGCGGCGCATCATGTCACGCTCCGAGGCCTTCGACGATACGGGGCGGATAACCGTGGTCTACTTTAACCAGAAATACGCGGCCGACAAGCTTTCACAGGGAGGGCAGTATATTTTTTACGGCCGCGTAACGGGCACGGCCTATAAAAAGGAGCTTATAAACCCCACGGCGGAGCCGATGACGGCCTACGACCCCGAGTCGCGCATCCTGCCCGTATACAGCCTCTGCGAGGGGCTTACCCAGAACTACATGAGAAAGCTTGTGCGGGAGGCGCTGGACACCGCCCTGAGTGAGACGGATGACCCGCTTTCCGGGGAGGCAAAAAAGGAGGGGCTTATGCCCCTTCGGGACGCGCTTTGTGCCATACATTTTCCTAAAGACGCCGCTTCTCAGAGCGGCGCAAGGAAGCGGCTCATTTTCGATGAGCTTATGTATCTTATGATTGGCATGTCGCTTTTAAAAAACAGGCAGCGCGAGCATAACGCCGTGCGGATCGGCGGCGAAATCGATATGAAGCCCTTCTACGACGCGCTTTCCTTCGAGCCCACATCCGCGCAGCTTCGGGCAGTCGCTGACTGCGAGGCGGACATGGCGCGGGACGTGCCCATGAACCGCCTTGTACAGGGAGACGTGGGCTGCGGCAAGACGACTGTTGCGGAGGCGCTCATCTTCCGCTGCGCCCGCTCGGGCGCGCAGGCGGCCTTCATGGCGCCCACCGAGGTGCTGGCGCGCCAGCATTACGAGAACATGAGCGCGCTTTTTGAGAGGCTTTCCATAAGAACGGTGCTGCTGACGGGCTCACTTACGGCAAAGCAGCGGCGCGAGTCGTACGAGCGCATTGAGAGCGGAT
>JAFOLN010000047.1 GCA_017419325.1 Clostridia bacterium | reverse complement strand
GCCCATGGGCGTCGGCACGGCTATCCAGGAGCAGACGACGATGAGCACAGCAAACAGCGCGATATATACGAGCTCTCTTACGGTAAGAACGCTCTTCTTTTCGGCTGTGGAAGTCATTTTAAGCATCTCCTTTTTTGTATGTTACGCTGCGTAGTATACCATACGGGATTGCGATTGTCAACCATAAAAATAAAATTTTAGGTTTACAATTAAATGCGCGCTCTCGCCGCGGTTATGTGCTATAATATATATGAAAGGAGAGATTCATATGGCATTTAAAACGATACACGGCGACATAACGAAGGTTCATGCCGACGCCATTGTAAACGCCGCGAACAGCCGCCTTCTTCCCGGCGGGGGAGTGTGCGGCGCCATCTTTCGCGCGGCGGGATACAAAGAGCTTTCGGCGGAATGCGAAAAGACAGGCCACTGCGACACGGGCCGCGCCGTCATAACGGGGGCGTACGCCCTGCCCGCGAAATACGTCATACATGCCGTAGGCCCCATATGGAACGGGGGAGAGTCGGGCGAGGAGGAGCTTTTATACGGCTGCTATGAAAGCGCCCTTAATCTTGCAAAGGAGCACGGCTGCGCGTCCGTTGCGTTCCCGCTAATATCGGCGGGAATCTACGGCTATCCGAGGGAAGCGGCTATGGATGTGGCGCGCCGCGCCATAGAGGATTTTCTTTCCGAAAACGAGATGGACGTGTATCTTGTGCTGTTTGGCTGAAAAAACGTGAGCATACGCATAAAAAAGTATGAATAAACTTTAAAATGATTTAAAAATGCCAAGATATTTGCGTTTCGGTTGTTGACAGCACCGCGGTCAACTGATACAATATACTGTGTATAAGGGGCGCGCTCTTTATACTGTTTTGCAGATATGGAGATTTGGGCTCTATCGATTCCGTTGTGCTTCGTGTAAACGGTTTGCACCGGGCACAATGGATTTGATGGGTCGGAGTTTTCATAGGTTAGTATGTCAATAATAAAATAAATTGTAGGAGGAAAACAGAACATGGACAACAAAGAATACATCCAGAGCCTGATTGACAAGGGCAGAAAGGCGCAGGAGTCTATCGAGACTTACAGCCAGGAGCAGGTAGACAAGATGGTAAGAGCCATCGGTAAGGCTATCTATGACGCAAGAGAAGTGCTTTCCAAGGAAGCTGTTGAAGAGACTCATTTCGGCAACGTTCCCGGTAAGATAGCTAAGCACGCAGGCGTTTGCGCAAACCAGTATCTCGCAATGAGAGGCAAGCCGTCTGTAGGTGTTATCAGAAGAAACCCCGAGAGAGGCCTTGTTGAATTCGCAAAGCCGCTGGGTGTTATCACTTGCGTTACCCCCAGCACGAACCCGACTACGACTGTTATCGCAGACGCTATGCCGGCTTTAAAGTGCAGAAACGCTATCGTTGTTGCTCCTCATCCGAGCGCAAAGAAGTGCTCAAAGCATGCTGTTGACATCATCCGCGAGACTCTTACCTCCATCGGCGCTCCCGCTGACCTCGTTCAGTGCATCGAAGAGCCGTCCTTAGAGCTCACGAACCTCGCTATGGAGCTTGCAGACGTTGTTGTTGCAACGGGCGGCCCCGGCATGGTTAAGGCTGCATACTCCAGCGGCAAGCCGTCCTTCGGCGTTGGCCAGGGTAATGCACAGGTTGTACTTGACACCACTTACACCGATTACGATGCAATGGCTAAGAACGTTATCATGAGCCGCGCTTATGACAACGGCGTTCCCTGCACCGGTGAGCAGACCATCCACGTTCCGAAGGGCAAGGAAGACGCAGTTATCAAGGCATTCATCGACAACGGCTGCTGGGAAGTTAAGGATGCAGCTGACATCGACAAGATCCGCAAGATCGCTTTCACT
>JAFOLN010000316.1 GCA_017419325.1 Clostridia bacterium | reverse complement strand
CATCTGAGCTACGGGCACATATGTGCGGGCGGCGGTTATGCCGCTCGCTTTTTATTCTGTTTTTTAATTATACTTCATCTCATCGCATCGCCCGATGCGATTACCCTCCGCCTTCGGCTCCGGGCATAAGTTCGGCTTCGCCGGTCACGCTTCGGCTTCGCCTCGCGTTCCCGGAGCCTCACATATCTCACCCACGGCCTTTGGAGTCGGAGTCCAACGCTCTATCCAGCTGAGCTGCGGGCACATATGTGCGGGCGGTAATTTGCCGCCCGCTTTTTTATTATACCACAGACCGTAAGAAAAAACAGTCGGTTTTTACTAAAACTTTCGTCCGCCGCCGCCGAAGGAGCCGCCGCTTGACGAATGGAAGGTGGAGCTTACGGAGCCTCCTCCGAAGCCGCCGCCTCTTGGACGGCCTCCACCGCCGCCGGTCGCCCGGGGGATGCGCCGCCTTGAATGGCGCGTATCGATGTGGTTGTCTTCCCTTGCGGTCAGGTCTACGGTCGAGTTGCCTCTGAAATCATAAGAATACTGCTGCGTCGCAACGGTATAGCCTCGGCGGGACACTGCGCATACTATAAGACCTACTACTACGGCTATCGCCGCGGATATGCCGGCCCACACGGGCGTAAGCCCCTGCTTCGGGCGGGAATACTCCCCCGTATCCTCATCGTAATACACGAGATCCTCGGGCTGACCCTCGTTGTAAAAGCGCACCGTATCGCCTATGAGCGACAGCGCCGCGTTGTAGTAATCGCCGTCCCCCATATATACGAAGGCCTCGTCGAGCATATCGTTTATGCGTTCATCGGTAAGGTAACCTACCGCGTCCGACTTCGTAAGGATAAATACCTCGCGGTTGTCAAAGTCGAAAACGTACATGACGCCGGTCTTGTCAAGCCCCCGTCCCAAGCCGTTTTGCTCATAGAAATCGGCGGCGTAGACGGAGGTTGAATAGCCCTGGGTGTCGTCCGTCGTAAGAACGGCCATATCGAAGCCCGTCTCGGCCTCGGCCTCTTCTATGCGGCTCTGAAGGTCGGCCTGTTCGCTGTCGTAGAACACTCCGGCGTAGTCGTATATGCTCTCATTATCGCCCGACGCGCCCGCCGTCACGGCAAACGCAAGCGCTATGATAAGTACAAGCACGGCCGCCGTCACTTTTTTATATCTTGTATTTCTCAAAACAGCAGCCCTCCCAGTATACAGAGTACCGCAAATATGGGAGCGGCCACGCAGATAAAGCGTATCAGAAGCTTCTTCATGGAAATGGGCACATCGCCGCATATCCTGCCCGTCTGACCGTTCATCGCGTAATAATATATCTTGTCCTTGCCCTTATAGGTGAGCACCCATACGGGCATGAGCGAGTACTGGTTCTTTTTCGCCTTCACGTGCGTCTCCACATGTACGGCGTGAAGCTCGTCGTAATTGCCGAGCGTGTCACGAAGCAGGTCCTCCGTATAGCGCATGGTCTCGGCCTTTATCTCCTCCTTGAAGGAGTCCAGCTCAAGGTTTCGCTTTTCTGCAAAAAATCCCGAAAGATACGCCATGGAAAAGGGCTTCGCCCTGTTTATGTCGAAGGGGAGCACGTTGTCAACGAGAATCTTTTCTTCCTTGTTCAGGGCGTTTTTCGTTATATTCTTTAACACTATGCCGCCCTCGCGCAGGACGCGGTATATGGTTCTTTCCGTATGCTCCGTGTCGCCGCTTATCCAGGTGCGCACGTTATGCGCCTCCGCGTTAAGATGCCCGTTTATCTTTTGGGAAACGATGAAGAACGGGAAATACACGCCCGACATCTTTTCTATGTTTTCCTTGCCGCAAAAGTCGCTTGGAGCAAGCTTTTTCGTGCTTATCCAGTCAATGAGCCGTTTTTCGGCCTCTTCTCGCTCTATCGTGAAGGGAACGACAAGATCGGGCCTAAACTCGCCCGCAAGACGCCCGGAAAGCACGACGGGATTGTGGCAGTAGTAGCAGAACGACGCCGCCGTCGTCGCGTCGGTCACGATCTCCGCGCCGCATGAGGGGCAGTTGTACATGAGCATATCGCCGTCGTCCCCGTCATGGACGTGCTCATGCTCGCGCTCCTGTTTTGCGTCGGCTTCGGCCTGCGCCGAAAGCTCCTCCTCGTTGAAGTGGGCCTTCAGCTCCTCCATCGTAAATTCACTCAAGCAGTATTCGCATACGAATTTCTGCTTGGCCGCGTCAAACTCAAGGCCGCCGTCGCAGTTGGGACATTTATATGTAAATACAGCCATAACTACACTCCCTGCCGCTTTTTATGCAAGCTTTTCTCCGCATTCGGGGCAGAATTTCGCACTGTCGTTCAATGCCGCGCCGCACTTGGGGCAGTTGGTCGCAGGCATGGGCTTTCCGCACTCGGAGCAGAATTTGCCCGTGTTCTTCGTGCCGCAGGAGCATACCCATTCCGCCTTGGGAGCGGGCATCGGCTTTCCGCATTCGGAGCAGAATTTGCCCGTGTTCACCGCGCCGCATTCGCAGGTCCAGCCTGCCGGAGCCTGGGGCTGTGCCGCCTGAGCCGCCGCCTGCTGCTGCATGCGCATCTGCTCAAGGTTCGTGTTGGAAGCGGCGCCCATGCCGCCTGCCGCGCTCATGCCGAGGCCTACGCCCATAAAGCCCGCTGCCGCGCCCGCGGAGTTGGAGCCGGCGTTCTCTATGCCCGTTGCAACGGAGCCCTGAACGAAGCCCTCTCTTATCGAAGCGTCGGAGAGCATTGCGCCCTTGTTTCTCATGTTGATGAGCTTCTGGGATTCCTCGTCGTAGGATATGCTTGCGATACCTACCGACTGAACCTCCATGCCGCGGGTGCGGCTCCAGTCCTCATCGAGGGTTTCGGCCATGTACTTCGACAGCTCGCGTCCCTTCGACGCAACGTGGGAAACTCTCACGCCGTCAACGGACATCTGATTGAGCGAGGTCTGAAGCGCCTCCAGGAACTCGTTTCTGTACTGCTCGTTTATATCGTTTATGTCCACGCGCCTTGCGTTCTTCGGGATAGCCTCCGCATAGAAGAGGAGCGGATTTACTATCTTGAGGGAATACGTGCCGTGCGCGCGAAGGAAAAGCTCGGAGTTATAGAAGTTGTCAAAATAATTGACGGGGTTCCTCGTGCCGAACTTTATGCCCTTTATCTCCTGCATATTGATGAAGAACACCTTCTGCGAGGTGGAGGGCACGCCGCCGAACTTTATGCGCTCGAAGGCTTCCTTTATGCTGCCGCCCAGATCGCCCGTGAAAAGCGAGGGCTGGGTCGAATTGTTTACGGTGTAATATCCCTCTTCAGCGGTGAAGTCAACCACCTTGCCTCCCTCAACAAGAAGCATGAACTGATTGGGATAAACGTGAATCTTTGAACCGTTTGAAATGGTGTCGGCAGTCGCGCGCGTGTTGGAACCGCGCTTACCGTCACGTCTTACGCTTACTCCTCCGGTAAATACCGTCGTGTCGCTCATATTGTCGGCTTCGATGACCTCGAGCCAGGAATCCGCCAAAGTTCCGCCTACGGCGTCCAATGCTGCTTTAATTATACCCATTTTACTACCTCCCGCTTATTTTCTTTGTTATATTATAAAACAAATCCGTCCTCATTTCAATAACATATATGCGCCTTTTCTCATAAATACGCGCGCGCAGGGCGGGTGCGGGGAAGAACTTAGGGGCTTTTTGCATAAAGCGGCGCGATTATATTTAAAATACGGTTGTAATTTTCCCTTCTCTTTGATATAATTTAAACGGAGATAGAAGGAATTTTATCCCTTTGCGTCATGCAGAGAATTTTGCGCCCGACGAGGGCGCCGTACAGGAGGTAGATGAATATGGCTTCGGAAAAAATATTGAACCTTAAGACCGATGAATTTGACCGGGAGGTCATAAACTCCAATATTCCCGTATTAGTGGACTTCTGGGCTTCGTGGTGCGGCCCCTGCAAGATGATCGCGCCCGAGGTGGACAAGCTGGCCGAAAGCTACGACGGCAGGCTCAAGGTATGCAAGGTAAACGTTGACGAAGAGCCGGCGCTTGCAGCTGAATATATGGTAATGAGCATACCCACCCTTATATTCTTTAAGGGCGGAGAGATGCAGAACAAGATCATTGGCGTGCAGAAATTCCGTGAGCTGAGCCTCGCGGCCGATTCCGTTATAGGCTGATTTCAAAAAGCACGTCTTTTACGCTTATTTTTGCGAAGGCGTGCTTTTTAGATACACGTTAAATGCAAATTTTCCTAAGACAGGAGGCTTCGGTATGGATCCCGATGTAAAATTCGGCTCTGCAATGATGGGCTTTAACAAACAGGACGTCATGGAGTACATAGAGGCGCTTATAGACAAGAGTGAAAGCGAGCGCGAATCCTTCGAGGAGCAGATAGCGGCGCTCAATTCGCAGCTTGACGACAAAACGAGGCTTTACGACGCGCTGCTTGAGAAAAACAAGGAGTTTCAGTCGCGTTTTGAACAGACGGGCTCCCCCGCCGCGGAGGCTGTGGGCGAAGACCCGAAGGTTCTTAAGGCGCGCCTTGAGGAGGAGGAAATGCGCTTCAACGAGCTTTCCACCGAGGCCGCCCGCTTAAGGAACTCGCTCGAGGAGCTGACCGCCGAAAACGCGCGCTTAAAGCAGGAGCTTGACCATTCCAACGTGGAGCTGTCCGAATATCGGCTCCAGAAGCAGAATATCGGCTCCGTGCTCATGCGGGCGCAGAATGAGGCCGACATAATGATGACGGACGCCGAAAACAAACGGCTCGACATAATCGCAAAGACGAACGACTACATAGACGGCGTGCGCGTGCTCTGCGACGGGTACCTTACAAAGGTGGCGTCGGAGCAGAACCGCCTTAAGTACTCCGCGGACAATATGCTTTCCGAGTTTTCAAAGATCATGTCGGCGGTGGAGAACGCAAAGACTATGCTCGACGAAATGGCGCCGAAGCTCAGAAGCAAGGACGCGACCCCGGAGGCTGATGTAAAGTGAACGACGGTATAAAAAAGATTGAGCTTTCGCGCCTTCGTGAAGAGACTCCCCGTCTTTTCGCCGGAGACAGCGTAAGCCTTACGGGCACCATATATACGGCCCGCGACGCCGCGCATAAAAGGATAACCGAGATGCTCGACCGGGGCGAGGCGCCGCCCTTTGACATTTCGGGCGCGGTCATTTATTACGCAGGCCCCACCCCCGCGCGTCCGGGGCAGATAATAGGCTCCCTCGGCCCCACCACCTCGGGACGCATGGACCCCTACTCCGAGCGGTTCTTATCCATGGGGCTTTCGGGCATGATAGGAAAGGGCGACCGCCGCGAGGACGTGTGCCGTGCCATAGAGGAGCACGGCGCGGTCTACTTCATCGCAACGGGCGGCGCGGGAGCGCTTTTGTCGCGCTGCGTGCGCTCATGCGAGGTCATCGCCTTTGACGATCTGGGCTGCGAGTCCGTAAAACGGCTGTATGTTGAAAACTTTCCCGCGATAGTCGCCATAGACGCTCACGGCGGCAATATTTATAAAACGGGACGCGAAAAATACCGCGAGGCGCTCTCTCGCCTGTAAAAACGGCTGACTCATGTATATGCTCTATGAAATAGAAACCGACAGGCTCCTGCTCCGTCCTTTTAAACGCTCGGACGCGGACGACGTTTTTGAATATTCACAAAGTCCCAACGTGGGGCCGAACGCGGGCTGGGCTCCCCATAAGACGCGGCGCGACTCAAAGCTGGCCGTCAAATCCTTTATGGAGGGTGGCTGCGTCTGGGCCGTTGTTGACAAGGCGTCAAACAAGGTCATAGGCACCATCGGCCTTCATCCCGACGAAAAGCGGCAGAAT
>JAFOLN010000315.1 GCA_017419325.1 Clostridia bacterium | reverse complement strand
GAGGAGTATATCTTTTCGTTTCCCGCCTTGTCAACGAGCTTTACTATCTGTCCCTCGGGCAGTATCTCGTCAAGCACGCTTACGATGCTCTGAAGTCCCCCGCCCGTGTTGTTCCTTAAGTCAAATATTATGCCGGAAAGCCCCGAGCCGTTCGTCTGAGCCTGAAGCTCGTCAAGGGCCTCCATAAAGCCGTCGTAGGTCACGTCGTTGAAGCTTCTTATGCGGATGTAGCCGATGTTGTCCTCAAGCATGCGGTATGTCACGGCGTCAAGGTCTATCGTCTTTCTCGTTATGGTGAAGGTAAGTTCCTCATCGCCGCGCAGCACGTCAAGCACGACGTCGGTGTCCGCCTCGCCAAGCACTAAATCGACGCCGTTCTGATAACCCACCTCGTAGACGCTGGTGCCGTCTACGCCGACTATAAGGTCGCCCGTAAGCAGTCCCGCCGCCTCCGCGGGAGAACCGTCATATACTTCGATTATCTCGATTATGTCATCCTCGGTCGCCGTTGCGGTAACGCCGATGCCCGTAAAATGACCCGCCGTTTCCTCGTTCTGACGCGCGGTGCCCTCCGCGTTCGTGTAGTAGGAATACCTGTCGCCCAACGCACGGATGTACATGAAGAGCGCCACGTCCTCCATGTTCTCATGGTCTATGACCGTCTCGCCCTCCGGGTTTATGTAGTATTTGTCTACGATGGCGTTAATCTCGCTCATCTTTTTCGAGAGATTGCCGTCGCGGTTGACGCCGCTCCCCTGCGCGGGCGCGGCCCTGAAATAAAAGCCGCAGAGCGCGAGCGTTATTATGCACACGAGAGCCATAGCCCAGATGAGCGTGCTTATGCTTACCTTTTTTCTTTCTTTATTCATAAAACATTTGCCTTTCAAAAATCATACGCCGTGTATATAATACGCGGCGTATGGGGATTTTATTTGAAATAACTCATGGGATTTACGAGCGAGCCGTTGATTCTCACCTCAAAATGGAGATGGTTGCCCGTCGCGTAGCCCGTGGAGCCAACCAAGCCTATCTGCTGTCCCTTCGACACCGTCTGACCCACCGAAACGCTTCTCGAGCTCATATGAGCGTAAAGCGTGGTCCTGCCGCCGCCATGGTCTATTACGACATAGTTGCCGTATGCGCCGTTCATCGTCGAGGTTATAACGGTACCCGAATTGGCCGCAACTATCTTTGTGCCTCTGGGCGCCGAAATGTCAACGCCGGTGTGAAGCTTGTACACCTTAAGCGTGGGATGGAAGCGCATTCCGAAGGATGAGGATATGGTCGAATGGCCGGGAAGCGGCCAGCCGAACACGCCGCCGACGTATTCCTTCGCCGCCTGCGTTTTCTTCTGCTGCGCAAGTATCCTGTCTATCTCGGCCTGTACCTGATTTGCTTCCTTTTCGGCTATGGAGTACTGCTCCTTTAAGTATGCCTCATCGTTAGTAAGCTTGTCTATGATGGCCTGACTTTCCGCGCTCCTCTGCTCAAGCTCACGCTGCTTTTCAACGATCTGCGCCTTTGCGCTCTCCGTTTCCTGGAGGCTTGTTTCAAGCTCCTCCTTTGCGGCCTTAAGCTGTGCGCTAGTCGCCTTCATGTCGTCTATAAGGCGGTTGTCGCGCTCCATTATGCTCGTTACGAATTCCATTCGCGTAAGAAAAGCAAAGTATGAGGTGGACTCGAGCAGCACCTCAAGGTACGATGATTCGCCGTCCTCGTACATGACGCGCACGCGGGTCTTGAACTGGGCTATCTGATTGTCAAGCTTTATCTGAAGCTCGTCTATCTCCGCCTGTTTCTCGGTTATCTGCGTCTCATAGTCGGATATAAGAGCGTTTAATGTCTTTATCTCCTGCTCGGTAAGATCGATGTCCTGTTCCAGCTTATCCTTATACGCCATTTCGTTGCTTTTATCGTTCTTTATGGCGTTTATCTCACTTTGTATCTTTGATTTCTGTGAAGCAAGCGATGAAAGCTGATTTTTCTTTGATGAGATATCGTTTGCCGCGGAGGCGCTCATATTTGTCGCCATGGGCAGCACGGCCATGATAAGAAACGCGGCCACTACGATCAGCGCAACTATCGCTATCCACTTCTTCTTCATATGTACCTCCCTCTGTCATACTCTGAGGTATTTTCTGATGGCAAATGCGCTGCCGATAACGCCGATGAGTATGCCCACGCCGTAGAATATAAGCGCAAGCCTTCCTCTTATGGCGCCAAACTCAAGCAGCTTTACGATGTTTATGCCTTCAAACACATTGTCTACGAAGTACGTGTACAAATACCACGAGCAGAAATACGCAAGCGTTGCCGCAAGAAGGCCTATTATAAGTCCCTCTATAACGAACGGCCAGCGTATGAACCAGTTCGTCGCACCGACGAACTTCATTATATTTATCTCCTTGCGCCGCGCCACGGTGGCAAGACGTATGGTGTTATATATAATGAAGACGGACAGCGCAAGAAGTATGATGAAAAATGCGAAAGCCGCAACCGAGAATACGTTGCGAAGGCTTATTATGTTGTTCGTAACGAATTCATTGTGACGCACCTTTATTACGCCCGGTATCATCCTCACCGAATCGGCGACCGCGCTGCTGTTTTCTATCTGGTCAACAAATATGCGGTAGGAGTGGCGAAGCGGGTTGTCGCCCTCAAGCTCTGCCATAACGTCCTCCGCGCCTTCAAGCTGTCCCTCGAAGGTTTTTAAAGCCTCTTCGTTTGACACGAATATGCTGTCCTTAACGTGGGGCACAGCGTCTATTACGTATTTAAGGTCCTGCGCCTCCTCAATGGTCAGTATCTCATCGACGAACGCCACAATCTCGTCCTGTTCCTCGATGTTCTGGAGGTTTAAGTCTATATTCTCCGTCGTCAGCATGAATATGCCTATGATAACGAGGCATGAAAGCAGTATGGCTATGGACGCTATGCCCATAAAGCCCTGTGTAAAGGTGTTTTTAAGACCTTCCTTTATAAAATAAAATGCGTTTATTCTTTTCATTCCTGCCCGCCACCAACCTTATCGTAAAGAATCCTTCCTCCGTCAAGCTGAATGACGCGCTTCTTCATCCTTCTTACAAGACTGAGCTCATGCGTAACCACAATGATGGTCGTGCCTCTGTCGTTTATGGCCTGGAAAAGGTCCATTATCTCGCGGGACATATTCGGGTCAACGTTGCCCGTGGGCTCGTCCGCGATAAGTATGGACGGCGAGTTTATTATGGCTCTCGCGATGGCAACGCGCTGCTGCTCGCCGCCGGAGAGCTGCGTGGGGTAAGCCTTTGCCTTATGCGAAAGGCCTACGAGCGAAAGCACATGGGGCACTCTTGCCCTTATCTCCTTCGCCGGCGCGTTTACTATGCGCATGGCAAAGGCCACGTTCTCGTATACCGTCTTGTTGTCTATAAGCCTGAAATCCTGGAACACTACGCCCACGGTTCGGCGAAGATAAGGTATCTGGCTGTTTCTTAAAGTTTTAAGCCTGTATTTATTTACTACCACCTCGCCGGAGTCAAACGCCTCCTGGCGTGTGATAAGCTTTGTTATCGTTGTTTTTCCCGCGCCTGACGCGCCTATTATAAACACAAATTCGCCCTGATCTATTCTGAAGCTAACGTCCTCAAGAGCTTTTGTGCCGTTTGCATACGTCTTGGTGACCTTGTTGAAAAGTACCAATATAAGACCCCCTTTTGCTCTGCAAAACCGCATCATTCAAACAGACGTTTTTTACCGATTATCGCTATTATAATAATTCTCGTCGAATTTTTCAAGCAAAAAAGCCCCCCAAGACCTAAAATTCACATAACATTCACAAAAAGAAATTTTTTATTCATATTTTTTGCCCAAAAGCCCCCAAAAGTCGTGATTTGGCCGTATATTTATGATTTACGGCGCGTATCCGCAGGTTTTCCCCCGATTTTCGGCGTGGGGTGAGGCAATATGTATTATTCGGACAAGACCCCGCCTTCGCATCTGTGGTGAGGCATTCACGGTTTTTTCGATTTCGGCTTCTTCGGCAGAGGTGAAAGCGTTAAATCGTCCATGCCGCTTTTATCGGTGAACGCGCTGTTTTTATATTCCAGAAGCGAGGCTTTTACGGAAACATTTCCGAGCTCATCGGCCAGTTTAAGGCACTCTTCGATATGATCAAAAAGAATTATCTTATTCTCGATAAGATACGCAAGAACTTCCTCGTTTTCGACAGCCGCCGGATACAGCTTCTTTCTGTTCCTTTTTATATATCCTTCATATCCTTCCGCGATCTCGTGTTCAAATCGATGCCCGCGCATACTGAGCACGCAAAAGCCGAGCGCCGCCGCCGACTTATATTTGCCTGCGTTTTTGATATTCAATCCCGGCGCGCACAGTATTTTTATCGGAGCCGAGCTGAAATCTTTTGCGGATGCTTTTTTTATACATTTGGGTAACTGCAAATAAGTAAGGCTGCATCCCCAGAACGCGTCCTCGCTTATGCTCGTCACGCTGTTAGGTATAGTGATGCTTTTAAGTCCGCTACAGCCACCAAACGCACCGTCGCCGAT